>JANQQY010000322.1 GCA_028284845.1 Spirochaetales bacterium | reverse complement strand
GACGACCCCATTGGATCGGTCGAGGTCAGGCGCGAGCTGGACGACGAGCTCGTGCTCGACCAGGTACGGGTTCCCATCGGAGTGGTTGGTGTCATCTTTGAATCACGCCCGGACGCCTTTGTGCAGATCGCCTCACTGGCAATCAAGAGCGGCAATGCCGTCATTCTCAAGGGCGGTAGCGAGGCTTTGCACTCGAACCGCTGTCTGCACTCGCTCTTTGTCCGGGCGATCTCATCGGTGGATCCGACCCTCACTGAAGCCGTTCAACTTGTGGAGACCCGTGAGGACGTCCGCGATCTGCTCGCTCTTGACCAACACATTGACCTCATGATTCCACGCGGATCGAATGAGCTTGTCCGTTCCATTCAGGAGAACACGCGCATTCCTGTTCTGGGGCATGCGGATGGGATCTGTCATCTCTACGTTCACGATGCGGCTGACCCGGAGATGGCGGTTGAACTCGCCCGTGATTCGAAGACCCAATACCCGGCCGTCTGCAACGCCGTGGAGACCCTCCTCATCGATGAGTCTGCCGCGGGGCAGCTGCCGGCGATCGTCGCATCAATGCCCGAGGTGGAGTTTCGTGGCTGCGAGCGATCACGCGAGATCGTGAGCTCAATGAGTGCGGCAGAGGAGAGCGACTGGGAGGCCGAGTACAACGATCTCGTCCTCGCTGTGCGTGTGGTCTCGTCCATTGATGAGGCGATCGATCACATCAACCGTCACGGTTCACACCACACCGATGCCATTGTTACCGCTGACCGCGCCAGCGCCGAGCGCTTCCTTCGAGAGGTCGACTCGAGTTCGACACTCTGGAACGCCTCGACCCGGTTTGCCGATGGATTCCGGTATGGACTCGGCGCGGAAGTTGGGATTTCGACGGGGAAGATCCACGCCCGAGGACCGGTCGGTCTTGAGGGGCTGACAACGACGCAGTATCGCGTCATTGGGAACGGACAGATCGTTGCCGACTATGCCGACGGACAGAAGAGCTTTAGTCACAAGAGGCTCGACACCGGGCCCAATCGATGAAGATCCTCGTTAAGATCGGCAGCGCGCTCATCAGCGAGGGGCCGCGCATCCGATTCCCTTGGCTCGCGTCCAAGGTGTGGGAACTTGCCGCCTTAGCAGCCGAAGGCCATCGGTTCATCGTGGTTAGTTCGGGCGCGGTTGCCGCGGGAATGGAGATCCGCGGCCTGACAGATCGACCCACGGATGTCGTTGAGCTTCAGATGCTCTCAGGCATTGGTCAAGTTCGACTGATGACCTACTACAAAGACCTCTTTCGCGAGTGGGGCATCGCCGTTGCCCAGGTCCTTCTCACCCACCACAACTTCGCGACCGAGCGCGAGCGAGAGACGATTACCCAGATCATCTCGCAGTACCTCGAGCGTGAGACCGTCCCCGTCATCAACGAGAACGACATGGTCGACAAAGCCGAGTTCGACTATCAGCGTAGCTTCTCAGACAACGACATATTGGCCGCACTCGTTGGGATCAATACCGGTGTTGATCGCGCCATCCTCCTGACCGACGTAGATGGGCTCTACCGGGAGGATCCCAAGCACTCCGACGGAGGCGGGCTCATCGAGAGCGTTTCGTCGGTGACTCCTGATATCGAGTCGATGGCAAGTCGATCGGGAAGCGGACTTGGGCTCGGGGGAATGCGCTCGAAGGTCGTTGCCGCGAAGATGCTCTCAGAGGCCTCTATTCATACGACCATCGCGTCCGGGTTTGCGCCGCTTGCCGACGTGATGAGTGGCGAAGCACGCGCGACGCGGTTTGAGCCGCAATAGGGCCACTACGGTACTGAGGAGCTTCCTTGAAGATCCGATGGGTGCGTGTCGCCACGCCGATTGTGTCGGGCGACAAACTCCTCTGAGAGCACGATGTGGTCCTGCGACTTCTTCGCCGTGCTGGCGAATGGGACATCGTTCGTCTTGATCAATCGGTAGAGGTAGGCGTCGATCTCCTTCCTGGGCATGCCCATAGAAGCATTGCACCACGATGTCATCTCTTCGATGTTGATCTTGAAGCCCTTGTTGTAGATCTGCTCGCCGTGCTTTATCGCGAAGTCGACCATCCCAAGGACAAAGCGGTCACGCGGTGAGGTATCGATCAGCTCCGTGATCTCAAGATTCGATCTCCTGATACGCTCGCTCAGCGTCTTGATGATTTTTAATGCGAATTGCCCGTTGGTGGTGATCAGGTGCTCGAAGGCGGCCTGATTCACAACAAGCAGTTCGCTCGCCTCTGATGCGACGGCCGAGGCAGACCGAGGGGATTGGTCAACCAATGCCATCTCACCAAAAAACTCGTTCGGCTGGTTGATCACCTTGAGAAGACGTTGGCCGGAACCGACGCGCTTCTTGATCTCGATTTCTCCGGAGAGGAGTACGAACATCTCGTCGCCGTCGCTGCCCTCAGCGAACACCATCTCCCCAGCGTCCACACTGCGTCGTTTCTGGTCTTCACCGTCGCTCATACCTTAAAGTATAGCCGCTCGTTCACGTGATCGCATCAATCTCGTAAGTCGACACGATGAATCTTCCGAGACTTAAGTGAGTATGGCAAATCATGGGTGAACTCGGGGAGCTCGCCCGGCTCTTTGACCGGGTCGATCGCGCAACAAGTCTGGAACTCCAGATCAACACGCTTCGCACGTGGATTGACGCACGTCCCGAGGTGACCGACGCAGCAATCGTCTGCAACGATTCGATGAAGCTCGGACCAGCCGATGGTGTCATCCCCCGCGTGACCGGACACGAGTTCGACCTGATGCCGTCCGAAATTGCTGTCGTGAACGGCAAGAGTCCCATCCCGCGTCAGGTATTTGAGAATCACTGCGATGACCCGGTCGCGGTCTATGTTCCATTTGCAGGTGGCGAATCCGGTCCGAGGGGCGCATTGCTCGTGAAGTCGAAGTCTCCCAAGGCCTTCCTTCGCAAACACCGGGACCTGCTTCTCCTGCTCGCGTCAAAGACAAGCGACGTCCTGGAGGTTGAGGCACAGCGCTGGATGCGCATCCCCGGCTCTGCTGATTCGTCGATCACACCCGACGTTTTTGGCCGGATTGCCGACGCTGTTGGCCTTCCGATGTACATCCTTGGCTCGAGCGGATCATTCCGGACCGCCAATGATAGTTTTCTTTCCACCTTCGACTACGCAGATATCGAAGAGCTCAACTCCCGCGAGGTCTTCTTGAGCGATGTTGACCTCTCGTTTGATGTAGATCGACTCACCTCGGCGCGGACCTTTGCTCCGCAGGTCGTGCGTCTTCGGACCGCCTCCGGCAGGGTCCGGAGCGCGTTCGACTTCTCAATGCTGATTGGAAAAGAACAGCTCGGCATCCTCGTGGATGTCACCGACTTCGTGCTCGCAAACAGCCGACTCGAGCAGGCGCTTGAGGGGCAGACGACTCTCAACGAAAAACTCTCTGCCGCCACGGAGATCTTGCAGAAGACCCAGGCCACCGCAATGAAAAGCCTGGCACGGCTCGCCGAGTATCG
Organism: Spirochaetales bacterium; assembly: GCA_028284845.1. Taxonomy (GTDB): domain Bacteria; phylum Spirochaetota; class Spirochaetia; order DSM-27196; family SLST01; genus SLST01. Next base: position 17,175 of record JANQQY010000322.1, on the reverse strand, counting down.
GGATCAGGAGACCGGTAGTCATCTTCATAGAATCTGCGAGTACATGAAACTTCTCGCGATCGAGCTTCACAACACCCAACCCTTCTCATTCCATGTTGACGCAGCCTATCCGGACGACATCTACCTCTCTGGAATGCTCCATGACATAGGAAAGGTGGGTGTTCCGGATCAGATTCTTCTCAAGCCGGGACCGCTTGCAGAAACGGAATGGGACATCATGAAGCAACACACGACCTGGGGACACTCGATCCTGAATCAGGCCGATGTGGAACTGGGAGAACAGAGCTTCCTGACGCTCGGTAGCACCATCGCGCTGCATCACCACGAATGGTTCAACGGATCAGGATACCCGCACGGCCTCTCCGGCGAAGATATTCCTCTGAGCGCCCGGATTGGCGCCATCGCGGACGTCTACGATGCGTTGACATCAGAGCGTCCATACAAGGAAGCGTGGGCGCACGAGGCAGCCGTTGCCGAGATCGTCGACATGCGGGGAATTCAGTTTGATCCGGTCGTGACCGATGTCTTCCTTGGCCTGGAACGCCAGTTCCTGCGGGTCAAAAATCGGTTCCCGGACTGAAGAAGGGGATCGATCCCGCAGCAATGGCCCGGTGCACGACTCCCTCCGCGGGAAGAATGCCAAGCGTGGTCGTGTTTCTGTTCTGCACCAGCGAGTATCCCACACGGAAGGTATTCGTCGGGGCGAACGACTCGGTATCAACCACGTGGACAACGTCCTGTCCGTTGATCGCGAGCGAGTTCAGGGCGATCAGTCTGCTGTCCGGCGACCAGAGGGTGTACGAGCGCTCGTACTGATCGACGAACGGTATGATCTGCGACGCGAACGCTCGCGATGGCCGCATCGTCGCCAGGACACGGCTCTGATCGTCGGCGAGATAGTGGACCACGACGCGGTAGCCAATCGCATTGCTGCCGGGAGTCACCAAGGGCTCGAAGTAGAGCAGCTTTGCTCCATCAGGAGACCAGAAGTGCGCAATCGCCCGCTCGCTAATGAGTCGAGGTCGCGCCGCGCCCACGCGAGCAATGTAGAGCCTTCCCACGAGCGCTCCGATGCTCGAGGGAAAGCCGTCGGTGTACGCAATTCTCGTTCCAATGGGACTCCAGGCGAGGGATCCGGCAATTCCCTCGAGTTCGACGAGCCGACCGCGGTCGGTTCCGTCCGATCCAAGGAGATGGATGCCACTGGTCTCGCCGTCGCCCAAGATCACGGCGATCTGTTCTCCGTCCGGACTATACTCCGGTGCCTGAAAGACACCGGTACCTAAGGGCAATCCAACACCGGCCTCACGAATCTCAGAGAGCGCCGCGATTTCCGCATCGGTTTGCACCGTCAACTCGGAGATCGTCTGCAGTCCCAGTCCTGACCCCGCGGAGGATCCCGGGGCACCGATATGGGTCATGAGCGACTCACCGTCGGGCGACCAGGTGGCATAGAACGGCTGCCCTTGCCCGTGCAGGACCCGGTCACCGCTCTCTATGTCAACGCTTCCCATCACGAATCCGGCGATCCCCGACTGACTGCCAAGGTAGCCGACGCGAGAGCCCGATGCCGTTGGGTTGAGAAAGAATGGAGCGAACCCCGACTGTGAGAAGAGCGTTCTGGGTCGCCGTCCGCCATCCGCCACTCCAATAGCGCCAATCAGATCACCGGACGAGTCTCTGTACTGAGCCGCGAATACGATCGATTCGCCGGCCCATGCATAACCGGTGTACCGATAGGAGTCACTCGCGTCGCCGGCAACCAGTCGGATCTCCGAGTCCTGAGCCGTGTAGAGATTGCCGTCCGCGCCCGTGAAGAGCAGGGCGCCTGAGACAATAAGCGGCTCGCCGGCTTCGAGCATGGGGTAGGGTTCCGTTGCGCACGCCATGATCGCGACGAGGATGAGCGGGAGGGCGAGCCCCAGTGACAGACGGTTCATATGTCCAAAAAGTTAACTATCTCTTCATCGTCCGGCAATCGATGGTGTCGCTGAGCTTGTGGTCGACCCTACCCATTCGGCCGGTGCCCGCGCGACGGCCGAGCCCTACCCTTCACCCAGGAGGAAACATGCTTGCAGATCTTTCGAATGAGATAGAAGCCCTTGTCGCTGATGCGCGCAAGGTCATCGTTACAGTTGGCGCCGGCAAGGCCACGCCGCGCACCGGAGTGGTGATTGGATCCGGTGAGGTTCTGACCGTCGCGATGGCTGCGGATGTCGGCGAGAAGGTGCCGGTCCACGTTGGAGAGAAGGAACTCGAGGCATCGGTGCTTGGCTTTGATGCGTCGAGCGGTCTTGCTCTGCTGTCTGCCCCAGGGGTCGATGATGCCGCGCGACCTGCCGGGGACCTGCCTAAGGTTGGAGCCCTCACCGTCACCGTCGCCGCACCGCTGCCGGGCGACTACGAGGCGCGACTCTCGTTGATTCGCTGTGTTGGAGGAGAGACACGACTCAGGGGCGGCCGCAGACTCGGCTCGTATCTCCAGACCGATTCGGCACGCTTTCGCGGCTTCAACGCCTCCGTCGTCATGAATCACGCCGGAGAAGCCGTCGGGATCACCATGCCGGTACATCGGCGCGAAGAGGCGTTTGTCATGCCGATGGCGGAAGCACTTCGGATCGCTGACGAGCTTCGCAGCGGCGATTCGGTCGGAACCGGATACCTCGGGATTCAGACCACGCCGGTCGCCCTTCCAACTCCAATCGAAGGCGCCGAGCGCGGCCTCCTGATCACCGGCGTCGAGGATGAGAGTCCGGCCAAGAAGGCGGGCCTTTCGATTGGTACCTTTGTCGTGATGGTCGGTGACACGATGACGCCAACCGTAGAGGAACTCTATGATGCACTCGTCGGTCTCCACGCGGGACAGGATCTTGAAGTGATGACGGTCTCGTCCGAGGGAGAGGGTAGCGTCGTGCATGTGGAGGTCGTACTGCGCTCATGACACGGATTGCCGTGATCGCCGCATCTGATACCGTTCACCGAAGCCTTCGCACCTTTGTCGAGCAGACTCCGGATGTGACGATCTCCCTTCGCCTCCGTACCGAACGTGAACTCCGGAGCGTCGCGGCGATCGATGTTGTAGTCGTGGATGCCGACCTGGTCTCCGACCTTGAAGCGTTGGTCGAACGGGTTGAGCCGGCTCCACTCGTACTGGTAGGAAGCGCGCCCGGGGCTGCCAGGTTAGCCGACCGCCTTGACGGGTCCGGCGTTGTGGCGGATTGGGAACCGGAGCGGGTGATTGCCGCTGCGCGGGCGGCGGCGCTCGGACTCCATGTCTATGAGCAGAGTGAGTGGGGCGTTGAAGAGGGCGGGTCGGATTCGAGCGTTGAGCTCACTAGCCGAGAGTTTGAGGTGCTTGAGCTCCTCGCCCGCGGTAGCACGAATGCCCAGATTGCGATCGAGCTTGGTGTCTCGACCAATACGATCAAATTTCACGTCGCCGGCCTCTACCAGAAGCTTGGGGTGAACTCCCGGAGTGAGGCCGCCTGGCAAGCCTTTCACAGAGGAATCCTTTCGTTATGACAGATACCCTTTCTACAGAAGCACCTTCGACGGCGCTTGACTCCTACTCCCGCACCGTCATGGGCGTGTACGAGAGCGCCGGACCCTCAGTTGTCTCCATCAGAGTAGGCTCCGGTAGTCGAGACCGGCGCCAGCAGGAGACTGGCGCGGGTTCAGGGGTCATTGTGGCTCCGGACGGCCTCATCGTTACGAACGATCACGTGGTCTCCAGCGCCCGCGAGATCGATGTTGTTCTCTTTGATGGAGAGACGCGGCCAGCGCGCATATTGGGCCGCGATCGCGCGACCGACCTCGCGATCATCAAGGTATCCGGGAGCTCGCTCTCGTCGGTCGGGTTTGGCGACTCAGATGCGCTGCGTCCCGGCCAGCTTGTGATTGCCCTTGGAAACCCGTTTGGCTTTGAGAACACGGTTACCGCGGGCATTGTCTCCGCGCTCGGCCGTTCCCTGCGTGGCGTTTCCGGGCAGCTCATCGAGGGCGTGATCCAGAGCGACGCTGCGCTCAACCCCGGAAACTCGGGAGGACCGCTCCTGAACAGCGCAGCCGACATCGTCGGCATCAACACCGCAATTATTCGTCCGGCCCAGGGCATCAGCTTCTCGATTCCGGCAAAGACTGCATCATTTGTCGTTGGCGAGTTGATTACCCATGGCGAAGTTCGACGAGTTCAGCTCGGCATCCATGTGACCACACAACCAATCACGCGCCGCACGCAGCGAGTGATGCAGCACGAGCGCCCCACCGTTGTCGTTGTTACAGACGTAGAACGCGAAAGCCTCGCATGGGACGCGGGCGTTCGCTCCGGCGACTTCCTGCTCTCGGTGAACGACGATCCGATCTCTACTCCCGACGACATCTATCGGACCTTGGCCGGTGTGAGCGGAGGATCGCCGGTGACACTGATCGTGTATCGGGGTGATCGCAGGCGCTCACTCGTTGGGCTCGCCCCGCCGATATAGAGGATGTGCGTCGCCTTCTTGCCGTCGTAGCCATACTGCTCGCATCGGCCCTATCCGGGTCCTCTCAGACCATTCCGCCGCTTGACGCTGAGGCGACTCCGCTTCACTGGGCGGCCGAGGAGGGGCTTCTCTCGATCGCCACGGGCTTGGTTGCGAACGGCGCGCTCGTCGGTGCTCCTGATCAATTCGGGCGAACGCCGCTCCACAAGGCCGTCCGCCATTCCTTCATGGTCGAGTTCCTGCTTGCCCAGGGCGCCGATCCGGACGTGCAGGACCTCTTTGGATCGACGCCGCTTCACGTCGCACTTCAGTACCCCGAGTCGGTGCGGCTCCTTCTTGCAGCCGGTGCCAGTGTGACCGTCGAAGATGCGGTAGGGCGGACGCCGCTCGAGCGGAGCATCTTCTATGGAACAAGCCGTAGAAATCAGTCTGTGATTGAACAGTTGATTGCGGCTGGGGCGGGAGCCCCGCGCTCGCGGTGAGTACCGGCGGTCGGACTTGAACCGACACGGTGTTGCCACCACCAGATTTTGAGTCTGGCGCGTCTACCAATTTCGCCACGCCGGCGCCCCATCACAATAGGACCTCGACTATTCGCGGTCAAGCTTGTCCAGGCCATGGTGATCAACGACTCGGCTCATGATGTAGTTGACGAGGTCCATCTCCAGATCCAAGGCGTAGTCGTTCACGATCTCACCTATGAGGCGCCAGTCTTCCGCCTCAACGGGGTCGGCCTTGTCGTCATATTGCATTGCAAATACGTCTGCCACATCGGAGAGATACTTGGCGGAATCGATGAACGGCTCGCCGGGGTCGCTTCGTTCGAGGAGCCTCTCTGAGACGATCTCGTAGATCTCCTCAGCCAGTGATCCGGGGAGTGCGCGGAGCATGCCGACGAATGCCGTCCGCACGAGCGCGACTTGTTCTTCTGCAGGAGCCTCTCGATACTGTTTTCGTAGCTTCGCCAGACGCCCGAGAAACCGCTCCGATGTGAACATAGGTCACTATATCAGACGGCCTTTTAGCCGTCCTATGAGTTTGCTACACTCCGCACCGGAGGATCGATTGAGTAGCACATCTTCGCTGGTCATTCTCGGAGACTTCTCCATGGATGAGACGGTTATCAACATCCATCCCAACGATGGGTTTGACCTTGGACTAATGACGACAGAACACACCGTGGACATTCACGTGGGGCCTGAGCACGATCCGGGATCGGTTGAGGTCGATGGCTTCCATCGCGGCACGCTGCACCTGAAGAACGAGGTTCGGGCGGGCCATATCGAGCTTTCGCTCAAGAGCACCGAGAAACTCGGCAGTGCGAAGAATGCCGTTGTACACTATTTCCCATCCGATCCGTGCGGAAAGTTGCTCGTTACACCAGTCTAGACCTCGTTCGTCACACCGTTGTTGTTCTTGCGACTCTTCTCGTCCTGAGTTGTCGATCGACCCCTGAGCCTGACCCCGCCCCGGTCACCGATATCTCGAGCTACCTTGGGCTCGCCGCCGAGGAAGCGTCGAGCGTTGTGCAGGTTCTCGAGCGCTCTCTCCTCTACTCCACCATCGCAGAGGGGTTCGTAGGGAGTTCCGATCTCGAGAACGGCGTTCTGATGGCTCAGGCCGCGTTTGATCTTGTTGCACTCGAACCAACCAATTCCGCTGCCGTTGAGGTACTCATTCGTGTTGCGCCTCTCTTCAGTGCCTCAGGAGACGACAATAGCGCTATCCTCTCTCTCACAAGCGCCGTCCAGTACGTTTCATCCACTGCCGATTCAACCATTCAGGCGACACTGCTCCCCCGAATTGTTGAGAGTGGTATCGACTCCGGCGAGGCGGCGCGCGATATCCTCCGGGTTGCCGTTGATGAGGTCTATGTGATCGAGGATCCGGTGCGCCGGGCGGAAGCCCTGATTGCCATTGGCGATGTCTTTCAGGCTCGTGATACTGCCCTCTCGCCGGTTGGACTGATCCACCAGGCGAGCCCGGCGGTGCGAGCAGGCACCGATCCCATCGAGCGCGCCGATCTCTTTGCCCGCCTCGCGACGCTGGCGTTGGTGGCCGGAGAGCCGGAGCTCTCGATGCGCCTGGCGGAGAGCGCCCACCGGGAGCTCGAGGGAGTAGAGAGGTACGAGCCGTCTCCGCAACTGATCCGCGCCGTCAGACTTCTTTCGGCACTTGGTTTTGGTGAGCGGATGACTATCCTGGCTGATCGGGTTCGAGACCCGTTCACAGCGATCCGCCTGCTCATTGCCGCAAACGACGGACTCGGTCGATCAGCCTCGATCGCGAATCTGGAGAGGGCCGACCTGATACTCTCAACGATCGTCGATCCGGCTGAGTTCGTCCTCGCGGAGATCGACATCGGCCATGGATGGCTTAGTGCAGGTACTACGCGGATCGCGCTTGAGCACGCTGAAAGCGCGAACGGTCGCCTTGCGATCGAACCAACTCTCTACTCAACACTCGAGTTGCCCACCCGTTTGGCCCAACTCTACGTCGAGATCGGCGACGTAGAGAGGGCTCGAGACCTTCTGCTTCTCGCCGGCGATGCCTACGTGCGTGGCGCCGTTGCGATTGAGACCGCGAACGCGCTCGTTCGTGCTGGGAGCCTTGGGCTTGCAGACGACTTCTACACGATCGCATTGATCGCCTCAGACGAAACGACCTATCTTGCCGATGCGCTGCGGGCGGAGATTGTGCCTGGGTACGCCAGGACGGGTTCACTCCGACTCGCGATACGAACGATCGAGCGCATCCAGGATGAACTCGTCCGGGCACGAGCGGTCGCCGCCTTCGCGGTCATTGCCTCTGATGGGACGCCACCATCGCCGCTCATCGTCGCCGACCTCGCATCGGTATTGTCTCGAGATTCGTAGTGGGAGGCTGACCAGACTGTCCCTACGGGTGGATCGTGGTTCCTTCGAATCGCCTTCCATCCAGAATCGCTTCCAGATTCTCGATATCTCGTCCATCAGCGGCGATGACCGTCATGCCGAGCGTCGCTGCGCGTTTGGTCGCGATCGGGTCGAACGGCGTGTTCTTTCCCGGGATCCAGTCGGTACCCACGATCTCCGACAACCGATCCCAGGTGATCTCGTCCAGCGGAACCGCCGCCGAATCGACGCTCGGATCCGCAGTGTACACCTTCTTGATGTTGCTGAGGTTGATCAATGTGCTCGCGCCCACCGACTCGGCGAGGACGACCGCCACGTTATCCGTAGAGAATCCCGGCTTCCATCCGCCGGCAACCATAATTGGCGCGTCGCTCTGCGGTATGTTTGTAGGATCCGTTACGAGAACGTCTCCGGCCACATCTCCAAGTACCGCCATCACCAATGAGGCGTTGAGGCGAGTTGCGGCAATGCCGATCGTGTCGAGCGACTCTACCGGAGCGTCCGGTCGCATCGAGCGCATAGCCTCCTGATACGATCGCGCCGCCTTTCCGCCTCCGATCACCAGGGCGAATCTCTCGCTGTTTGGCGCCGTGACACGGGCACGCAACAGGGCGGTGAGCTTCTGGACATAGTGCGTGTCTACCTGGTCTGGGGCGACGATCGATCCGCCGACCGAAAGGACGGTGATGTGCGACATAGCGCGATCGTACCGAAAGCCAAACGCAGTGTCACTGACCGTTGGTGTACGGATGCACGGACGCCGGTGCGACCCTCTTGGGTCAGAACACCACGCTTCGTGACACCACGGTTGTTTGGTCGATATCCCGCAGCACGGTATACTCTACCGTGGAGTTCGTATGAGCAGCGACATCACGGGCATTCTTGATGACTGGCCGTATGACGGCGATGACAATGTTCGAATCATCGAGGCAGACGACGGACGAAGCGTCCTTCAGGTTCGTCAGCCGCTGGGCTTGGAACAGTATGAGATGGACGGTCGACCGGATGGGATTCGACCAGGCGGTTACGAGACATTTCTTGAGCAGCTTGAGCACCGTTTGGCGGAGTTCGAGTCGAGCCACGGGAGCGACGAGGGATTCGAGATCAGCGAGGAAGACGCGTCGAGTCTCCACAACGAAGGCATCATCTTCTATTACCGGTACCTGCTGCTCTTCCAACTCAGCGACTACGATCGAGTGATTCGAGACACGGGACACAACCTCAGGATCTGCGATTTGCTCGAACGGTTCGCCCAGAAGGACGAGGCGGAAGCGGTGCTCCAATTCAAACCCTACATCTACCGAATGCATTCGGTCTCGCAGGCGATGTCGCATGTGCAGCGGCATGAGAACTCGGAGGCACGTTCGATTCTTGAATCGGCGATTGACGTTATTGAGGGGATGCAGGAAATCGACACGCCCGCATTTCAGTTCGAGCGTGTCCGTTCGGTGAACTATCTTCGATCGGCCATTGAGCAGATTGAAGAATCGCCCGACGATCCGCGCTCACAATTGCAGACCGAACTCAATGAAGCGGTCGAGCAGGAAGACTACGAGCGCGCCGCGAATCTACGGGATCGGATTAGCGAACTGCCGTAAGTGCTTGGCTTGACAAAGCATAGACCAACCGTGAATATCCAAGAGCAATGAACCCCCGCAGGCGATTGTTTGGCTTCTCGTGCGTCCTCCTGGCTCTCCTCTGTGTTGGAGGCCTTGGTGCGCAGGAGATTCTCACGGCTAATGAGTTCTTTGACACGGTCGCCACTACCTATGCCGCCATCGAGGACTACATCGCCGCCTACCGGTGGTCGGACGAGAACGGGACGATGACCGGCACGCTCACATACAAGCGCCCCAATCGAATTCGAATCGACTTTACCGAACCGGAGAATCAGGTCCTGGTCACGAACGGCGAGCTCCTCACCTTCTATGTCCCCCCCCCGTTCAACGTGGTGCTTCAGCAAGAGCTCCGGCCTGGGGAGAGCTTCGATCTCGCCTCCTCGGAAGGGCTTTCGCTTATGCGTCGGAATTTCGACATCGCCTATCTTGAGGGCCCGGAACCGGTGGAGTTGGACGACGGATCGGATCTCTTTGTAACGCAACTAAGGTTAGATCGGAAACAAGTGACCGAGGGCTTCCGACAGCTGGTCCTGAGCATTGATGACACCGGCTTCATTCGCCGTATTGCCGGGACGACAGTCGACTGGGAAGACGTTCAGATGGATCTCTCAGACATTCAGATCAACCAGCGCGTCTCTGATCAGCTCTTCGAGGAGGACCCCGACCCGTCGGCGAGCATCAACGAGAACTTCCTCTACAGCCCTGAGGGATAGATGGAGTCCGTAGGTGCCCGCCTGAAAGGCGCGAGAGAAGCGAAGGGCTACACGCTCGAGCAGATCGCACGTGACACGCACATCGCCAAACGCTTCCTTGAGGCGCTCGAGGCTGAAGACTTTTCGGTCTTTCCCGGCGAACCCTATCTGCTTGGTTTCATGCGCACCTACTCAAGCTATTTGGGCCTTGAAGCGGAAGAGACCGTCACCCTCTACTACAACCTAAAGCTCCAGGAGCAACCGCCTCCCATCGACGAACTGATCTCAAAGGGATCCCCCGGTTCCCTGACACGAGTTGTAATCGTGATTGGCGCGGTAGCGATCCTTGGGGCCGGAGCCTTTCTCGCGATTCGGTCGGGTTTGTTTGAGCGCGAGCCGTCGGCCCAGTCGTCAGCCGGAGAGGAGACCCCTGCTCTTCCTCAGGTTGCTGGCGCGACATTCGAAATGAGCGACGAGATTGTCGAGCAGCGATTCAGCATTGGAGATCGGGTGATGGTTCCGGTGCTTGATCAAGAGTACTCGGTGGACCTTACACGCATTGATGATGGGCTGATTGCGACCATTGATGGCCAAGAGCAGCAGATTCCCGTTGGTGAGGCAATTCGAGTCGACATCGACGGCGATGGCACAAACGACCTGCGCATCGCGCTCCGGAGTGTGGACGAGATCGAGTCACCACCTACGGTTGTTGTGCGGCTTGACCGCGGTGCCGCCGCGGTTGCCCAGCCGGATGATCCGGCCGGTGAGGCCATCCCTGCTCAGGCTATCGGTGCCACGCTTGAGCCCTCTCGTGAGGAGTCGGCCCGGCTCATCGCTGCCTTCGACGAGCAGAGCGAGTTCACCGTAGAGATCCGATTCGAAGGATACTCACTCTTCCGTTATCAGATCGACGATGAGGATCGAGTTGAGCAGTACTACCAGGCCGGTGATTCTCTCAGATTCAATGCGCGTGACGCATTCCGGGTTTGGGTGTCGAACGCCGGAAGTGCACGGCTTCGTGTGGCGGGTACAGATATCTCCCTAGGCGAGACGGGTCAGGTTACTGCCGGTCTTGTGACGTGGGTGCCGGATCCGGATTCGGGTCGGCAGTTGCTCGAGCTGTTGCCTGTCTACTAAGTCGTTCTACATTGAGAACCTCGGATGCGCAAAGAATCAGGTTGATGCGGAGGTCATGATCGCCTCGCTCCAGGCTTTGGGCTGGACTCTGACGCGAGACCCCTCTGATGCCTCCACGATCCTCGTCAACACCTGCGGTTTTATAGAGTCGGCGAAGCAAGAGTCGATCAACACGACGCTTGAGTTCCTTCAGCAGTCTCCTGAGGCTCGGGTGGTGATGACCGGGTGCCTCAGCCAACGCTACCCGGAGGAGCTTGCGACCGAGATCCCGGAACTCGCCGGTGTGTTCGGGAATCGTGCCCCTGAGACAATCGGCGGCTTCTTGGATCGCATGGCCGGCACGAGCAGTCAGAAGCCACTGGTCGAGGTGCCGGAAGCGACCGTTCAACGGCCTCTCCGCTCTGATCTCTTCTCCTTCCCGGGCAGTGCCTATCTCAAGGTATCCGAAGGGTGTGACAACCGGTGCTCGTTCTGCGCTATTCCTCTTATCCGGGGACGTATGCGGAGTCGACCGCCGGCTGACGTTCTTGCGGAAGTAGACGATCTCCTGCGACGGGGTGTTCGAGAGATCAATCTGGTTGCGCAGGACCTCGCGAGCTACGGCCGTGACCTCTCCCGACTCGGCGTTGACGCCCGCGAGGCGACGCAGGCACCCGCTGAGTTGATCCGCGCGATCACCGAGCGCGACGGCGATTTCTGGATTCGGCTGCTCTACGTCTACCCAGATCGGTTTCCGGAATCGTTCCTGGAACTCTGTGCCTCAGACGCTCGGATTCTGCCCTATTTCGATATTCCATTTCAGCATGCGAGTTCATCCGTCTTGAAGCGAATGGGACGACCCGGTTCGCGAAAGGGATATCTCGATCTGATCCGTCGGATTCGAGACGCCCTGCCGGATTCGGTTATTCGAACGAGTCTGATGGTTGGGTTCTTTGGAGAGACTGACGAGGCCTTCTCCGAACTCCTCGAGTTCCAAAAGCAAGCGGAACTCGACTGGGTCGGCGTCTTTGCCTACTCACCAGAGGACGGGACAAAGGCGATGCGAGGCGACCCCGAGCTGGATGTCGCTCCCGAGCTCGCCGAAGAGCGAGCCTCTATCGTTCGGGAGGCGCAGATCCCGATCACCCAGGCTCGCATGGACCGGCTGGTCGGCAAGACTCTTGATGTGCTCGTTGAGGAGAATGTGCCGGAAGAGCCACTATCGTTGGGACGTTGTTATGCGCATGCGCCTGAGGTTGACGGCGCTGTGGTGATCAACACGCAGAAGCCGCTCGAGCCCGGCAGCTTTGTGCGCTGCGCGATCGCGCGTCGCAACGGCCTGGACGTGGAGGCAGTCGCGCTATAGGATTTTGCGGTGCCCGCCTTTCCCGAGATCGACTCCCTGAACCCGGCGCAGCGAGACGCTGTCCTCCACTCGGGCGGACCTCTCCTTATCCTGGCTGGGGCAGGATCGGGGAAGACGCGAGTCATTACCGTCAAGATCGCCTATCTCATTCGAGAGCTTGGTATCTCTCCTCAGTCGATCCTTGCAGTCACCTTCACCAACAAGGCGGCAGGCGAGATGCGAGCGCGAGCCGCGGCGATTGAGCCGGCCGCGCACGAGGTCATGATTCGGACCTTTCACAGTTTCGGCGCGTGGCTTCTTCGTAGGAATGCCGACGCGGCCGGTCTCGATCGCAACTTCTCGATCTATGACGACGACGACACGATCAGTCTGCTCCGGACCATCTTTGAGGATGAGCACCGCGGCACGCTCGCCACCTATGCGCGCCTTATCAGCCGTGCCAAGGACTACGCTCTCAGGCCGGCCGACGATCTGTCGATCGTGAGTCCGGATCCGGAGTTTGATGGAATCTACCGGGCCTACCAGGAACGACTCGATCAGATCGGTAACGTCGATTTTGGCGACCTCATTCTGAAGCCGGTCGAGCTCCTCAGGGAGAGCGATGCGATCCGAACTAGGGTCCGTCAGCGCTATCGCTACATCCTCGTCGATGAGTACCAGGACTCCAACGTTGCGCAGTACGAACTCCTCAAATCGCTCTTTGACGAGAGCACCTATGTCTGCGTCGTTGGCGACGACGATCAGAGCATCTATCGGTTTCGGGGAGCCGAGGTCCGCAACATCCTCACCTTCTCCGAGAGCTTCCCGGGAACCACGGTTGTGAAACTCGAGCAAAACTATCGTTCGACCGGCCCCATTCTTGATGTGGCGTCCGCTGTGGTGAAGAACAACTCGGGGCGATTGGGGAAGACTCTGTGGACCGATCGAACGGGCGGGATGGAACCGACGCTTGCCCTCCTGCGCGATCAAGAGGAGGAGGTCGAATACTGTTTGCGTCTCCTCCGGCACTCGCCTCGGGAGACGGCCATTCTCTACCGGACCAACGCGCAGTCCCGCCTCTTTGAAACTGCCCTTACTCGCGAGAACATCGCCTATCGAATTGTGGGATCACTTCGATTCTACGATCGGGAGGAGGTGAAGGACGCGCTGAGCACACTCAAACTCATCGCGAATCCGCGGGACGAGGTCTCGTTTCGTCGGATAATCAACAAGCCCGCTCGCGGCATTGGCTCGAAGAGTGTCGCCTCGATTGTGTCGCGACTGCCTGATGCGCGTGGTGACTGCCTGATCGCGGCGGAGGCTGCCATCGGCTCGCTCCCCAAGAAGGCCGGCCACTCCGCTCGTCGGTTTCTGGATGTCGTTCAGGAGGCCCGCGGTTCCCTCGGATCAGGGCGCCTAAACGAGTTCAGTGAGCAGCTCATTCGTCAGTTAGGCATCTGGGAGCATCACGAGAAGAACGATGACGAGATCACCGCCCGCACCAAGATCGAGAACCTCGAGGAGTTTGTGAACGCCGCGAGTCTCTACAGGGCGGATACCGATGGTCTTGCCGAGTTCCTCGAGCTGATCGAGCTCGACCGGTCGCGCGAAGCCGATGAGATTGCGGACGCGAAGGTGACGCTCATCACGATGCACAATACGAAGGGGTTGGAGTTTGATCGCGTCATTGTGACGGGACTCGAGGAGGGCCCCTTCCCACGCGCCGGTGATGAGGATCCCGACGAGATCGAGGAAGAGCGCCGTCTCTTCTATGTCGCGGTGACGCGCGCACGAGATGAGCTCTACCTCACCTCCGTGAGTTACCGTCGGCTCCACGGGCGTCCCATGGACTATGTCCCGTCCCGATTCGTTGGAGAGATACCGCGTGACCTGATTCAGATCTCAGGAGACTTGCCCGGTCCGTCTGGGGGGCAGATCGACGAGTATCCGGTTGGATCGTTCATCTACCACGATGATTACGGCACGGGTGCGATCACAAAGAGCTGGCACAACGGCAGTGAGCTTGTCGTGCAGGTCCAGTTTGAGAACGGCCGCGTGGCACGATTTCTTCCCAAGTACACTTCGCTCGAACGGGTCGCCGGCGATGTCGACTGAGTATCACGACCTCTTGAGCCTTCTTCCCCCGATTCGTCGCGCGCGCGGCTATCGGCTCTACACGGCCGATAACCGACGTTTTCTTGACCTTTGGCAGGCCGGTGGTCGTGCGATTCTTGGGCATCGGGGCGGCAAGGTCGTCACTCGAATCAAGCAGGACCTCGACCGTGGTCTTCTCTTTCCTTCGTATGATCGGACGCGAACCCGTCGGCTGGTGCAGGCGCTGACGAGCCTCCTTCCTGGAGCGTTCCCGTCGATCGCCACAGTCTTTCCGTCGATCGAATCGTTTCTCCACCGGGCTCGATCGACTGCGCCCGATCTACTCGTGGTTGATTCAGCCGCTCCGGATGCAGAGCGCCTTGTGGCCTCGCCTTCGAAGCTGGCCGCAGCGGCAGTTGCGACGATCTGGAGACCTTTCCTCGATCCCGAGGGTGTCGTCGGCACACTTCTGGAACGCTCGAGGTGGATACTGCCGGTCCTTCCCGACGGCGGGCTTGCCGCGGCACAGGTTGTCCTCGATCGTATCGCCGAGCCCAGCCAGCTCCACGCCGACCCGGTCAGCACCGCATCGATCGGTTCGCTCGCGGTGGCGGCATACGCGGTACGTGATGCGCCCGCACGTCCGGAACTACACATTCCAGGATTTCGCTCTGTTGGTCCCTATCTCTGGTACGAGGGCGCAACGCCCTATGAATCGCTCTTTCGAGAGTTCCTACAGGCGGGGATTCTCCTCAGCCCGGATGTGAATACGCCGAGCATCATACCAGGCGAGCTCTCGGACGGAGAGAGGGCCGCTCTCGAGCGCGTTGCGAAGGAGTCGTAGATGGGAACTCAAGAGGCGTTGATGATGCTGAGCCAGTTCGTGCTGGGAGCCCTCGCGACGTTTCTCGCGATACTTGTCTGGTCAAAGAGTCGCGATACCGCCTGGATGCTAATCGTCGTTGGTACCGTTGCGCACTATGGTCAGATCGTACTCACCGCTCTGGAGACGATTGGAGTCATCCGCCTCGATTTTGTCACCTTCGGAGAAGTCGCGGTGTTTCCGCTTGTACTCACCAATCTCCCCACGCTCTTCTACATTGTTGCCTTCTTGATCCTCGTCTCCAGGAAGATCAACTAACTCCTTCTCAGCGTAGGAAATGGCCTCTACCGGACAGTCTCTCGCCGCAATCTGCAGCCCTTCAACGTGCGACTCGGATACGGGATTGCTCACGTGGGCGGTGTAGTCGCCCATCGAAAAGGTTGAGGGGAGCGTCTCCTCGCAGAGTCCGCATCCGATACACCTCTTTTGATCGACGAAGACCTCGTAGCGGCGCATGAGCTAAGCTACTGCTGTACGATTCTGAGGGAAAACTGCGGTTGACATGCAGATCGTTTTTGCTATCTTACAAGGACGCTTCAGACCCATCCAGGAGGACGTCATGGTAGCCCTGATCGTAGGGATCATTTTTATCGCTTTTGCGGTGTACTCGATTCTGCCGGTCTCGTGGTCACTTCAGTGGTGGCCATACGTCGTTGACTTCCTGCGTGGCGGTGTCCCAATCATCGCGGTTTTTGTTGGATTGATTGCCGTCTTCATCGGAATCGCCGACATCAAGGACCGCATTGAAGCGAAGAAGGAAGAAGCAGAAGAGGAGGCGGCTGGCAAGGAATAGCCGCTGAACGACTATGAAAACGATTATTCCGAAGGCACATGACATTGAGCGGAACTGGTACGTGATCGACGCCAGCGACGCTATCCTGGGCAAGGTTGCAACGAAGGCGGCGACCCTTCTTCGGGGTAAGCACAAGCCGGAGTTCACTCCGAACATCGAGATGGGCGACTACGTTATTGTTGTGAACGCTGAAAAGGTTCGCGTGACCGGAAACAAGCCCACTCAGAAGATGTACTACCATCACACAGGCTACCCCGGAGCGCTTCGCTCGCGCACCTTTGGCGAGATGCTTGAGCATCGGCCAACCTTTGTTGTCGAGCATGCGATTCGCGGAATGCTCCCGAAGAATCGGCTCGGCCGGAAGCTTTTCACCAACCTGAAGGTGTACTCGGGCTCCGATCATCCCCACGCTGCGCAGAAGCCGCAGGAAATGTCGGTCGAGTAGAGGAGAATCGATGGCTACTACCTACCTTGCACAAGGAACCGGACGCCGAAAGACATCGGTAGCGCGCGTCTATCTCAAGGCCGGCACCGGCACCATGACGATCAACGGCCGACAACTCAACGAGTATTTCCCAAACAGGGTTCACGCGTACATCTGTGAGCAACCGCTTGAGGTTACTGACAATCGCGGTTCCTTTGACGTGGTGATTAACGTCACAGGCGGCGGATTGAGCGGACAAGCCGGAGCCATTCGGCACGGTCTATCTCGAGCCCTCGTGACAGCGGATGAGGCAAACGGACCCTCGCTGAAGGCGAACGGATTCCTGACTCGTGATCCGCGAATGGTCGAGCGAAAGAAGTATGGACAGCCCGGAGCACGAAAGAAGTTCCAGTTCTCAAAACGTTAGAATCGAGTCGCTTTCACGGCGAAAACGAGGGAGGCCCGGAGAGGAGATTAGCGTCACTCTCTCGGATGCCTCCTCTTTTTTTGTCTCAATGCATGTTTGGGAGGAGAACCCGTTCCACGAGGGCGATGAAATCGACGCGAACGAGTGGGAACGGATTATCTACCAATCGAATATGCGGCGTGCCTCCTCGATAGCCGTCGGACTCCTCGCACGCTCCGAACACAGTCGATTCCTGCTCGCCCGGAAACTCGCCCAGCGAGATCTCCCGAACGAGGTGATTGAGCCGACCCTTGATCGCCTCCAGGAGGTGGGTCACTTGAGCGACGAGCGATTTGCTGAGAGCTGGGTGCGTTCGCGGTTGGGTTCTCATCCGGAAGGTCGAGCGCATCTTATTGGTGGGCTTCGTC
>JANQQY010000298.1 GCA_028284845.1 Spirochaetales bacterium | reverse complement strand
GACGACCGGGTCTGCAAGCGTCACCCCTGCCGGAACGTGGATGACCGCTGAATCGGTCAGAAGGCCGTAGTGCCAGCTGAGGACGCGATTGTCGGCGTTCTGTGCACTCTCAAGGACGATCGGTGCGATTCGCTTCTCAACGGAATCAGGGAGAGTCGCAAGCCCCCCCACGTAGACGCCGTTGTCCAGGGCGATCTGCGTGAGGGTCGCAGAGGAGAGTCGTGAGTTGTCGAATTCGAGCCGATTCTCCGAGCCGATCACCACATGCACGGCCGCGGCATCAACCGCGGTCGAGGTGTAGGCGTCGAACTCAAAGGCGCTCAGATTGGTGCGACGCCACTCCTCTTCCATCGTCGTGGGCCACGCGAGCTTGTCGAAACGCCTCCGAGCCGCGTCACGCACACCACGGAGCCATTCGGGCCCCTGCAGCGCATCATGAACGGCCGCAAGATCCGTCCCTACGGTGGGATTCTCAACTGCGTTTCCCACTATCCGACCGAACCTTCCATCTCGAGTTCGATGAGACGATTTAACTCAACCGCATACTCCATGGGGAGCTGCTTCACAAGCGGATCAAGGAATCCGTTCACGATCATCATGGACGCCTCTTCCTCGCTCAGGCCGCGCGCCATCAGATAGAAGAGTTGCTCCTCGCTGATGCGGCTCACGCGAGCCTCGTGCTCAATGCTGACATCCTCAGAGTTGATGTCCATGTAGGGATAGGTATTACTCGTGGAGTCCGGATCCATGATCAACGCGTCGCACACAACGTGACTTCTCACGTCGTGCAGCCCCGGATCGACCTTGACCTGGCCCCGATAGCTGGCGACACCGCTATCCTTGCTGATGCTCTTTGAAGTAACAACCGAGGTCGTATTGGGAGCCGCGTGGACCATCTTCGCACCCGTGTCCTGCTCCTGACCCTTCCCTGCGAATGCAATCGAGAGGACCTCGCCATGAGCACCTTCGCCCATGAGATAGACCGCGGGGTACTTCATCGTGCGCTTGCTGCCGATATTGCCGTCGACCCACTCCACCGTCGCGCGTTCTTTCGCAATCGCGCGCTTGGTCACCAGATTGTAGACGTCGCTCGACCAGTTCTGGATCGTAGTGTAGCGAACACGGGCGCCGGGAAGCGCGACGATCTCGACGACCGCGCTGTGGAGGCTGTCGGTCGTGTAGATGGGTGCCGTACAGCCTTCTATGTAGTGAACGAAGCTCCCCTCATCCGCGATGATAAGCGTCCGCTCAAACTGACCAAAATTCTGGCTGTTGATTCGGAAGTAGGCCTGGAGCGGAACGTCGACATTGACCCCTGGAGGGACGTAGACAAAGCTCCCGCCCGACCAGACGGCGGAGTTGAGCGCCGCGAACTTGTTGTCGGAGTAGGGAATGATCGTTCCGAAGTACTTCTTCACCAACTCAGGGTGTTCCTGAACGGCGGTCTCGGGGTCGGAGAAGATGACGCCCTTCTCAGCGAGCTGCTCCTGAAGGTTGTGGTAGACCACCTCAGAGTCGTACTGCGCACCAACACCGGCAAGGAACTTCCGTTCCGCCTCCGGAATGCCGATGCGTTCGTAGGTCTCCTTAATCGACTCCGGGACTTCATCCCAGCTCTCGAACTTCGACTCGCTCGGCTTCGCATAGTAGTAGATGTCGTCGAACTTGAGGTCCGAGAGATCCGCGCCCCAGTTCGGCATCGACTTCTTCTGGAACTCCTCAAGGCTACGAAGCCGGAACTGTCGCATCCACTCGGGTTCGTTCTTATGGTCGCTGATGGCGTTTACGACATCTGCGCTTAGTCCCTTCCCCGTCTTGAAGACGCTCTCATCCGGGTAGGCAAATCCAAACTGATAGTCGCCGATCTCGACGTTTTCTGTCTGTGAACTCATCGTCTCTCCTCCAGTACATCGTCCGGTGCGCCGTACTTCTCGCGAATCCACTCGTAACCCTCTGCCTCAAGCGTGTGGGCCAGCTCCTCGCCGCCGGATGTGACCACGCGCCCCTTGTACATGATGTGCACCACGTCAGGTTTCACGTGCTCGAGAATTCGCTGGTAGTGGGTAATGATCAAAGCGCCGAATGAGCCGCCGCGGAGCTTGTTCACTCCCTTCGCGACGACCTTGAGGGCGTCAATATCGAGTCCCGAATCAGTCTCATCCATCACGGCAAACTGCGGCTTGAGCATGAGCATCTGAAGGATCTCCATGCGCTTCTTCTCGCCGCCGGAGAACCCTTCGTTCAGGTAGCGATTGATGAATTGTTGGTCCATCTCAAGGAAATCCATGTTTCCACGGAGTTCCTTGATGAAGTCCTTCGCCTTGATGTCCTCAAATCGAATCTCGGCCGCTCGTTTCAGGAATCTTCCGACCGTGACACCCGGAATCTCAACCGGGTACTGAAAAGCAAGGTAGAGACCAAGCCGAGCTCGCTCATCAACCTCCATTTCAAGGATGTTCTCTCCGTCAACGAGAACCTCACCACCGGTCACCTCGTAGGCAGGATGCCCCATGATGACGTTGCTCAACGTGCTCTTACCGCTTCCGTTCGGACCCATCAGGGCGTGAATTTCACCGCTCTTGAGCGTGAGGTCCACGCCGTTCAGGATCTGCTTCTCCTCGATCTTCGCTTCGAGGCCCTTCACTTCAATGACCATCTCTGCTCCTAGATGGGGTAGCCAAGCTGCAGACGAGCCTCTTCACTCATGAAGTCGAGGCTCCACGGTGGGCTCCAGACGAGATTCGCATCGATGTTGGAGATTCCCGTCGCTTGGCTTACCTCTGTATTGATGTCCTGCATAATCGTATCTGCCAAGGGACATCCAGGAGAGGTCAGAGTAAAATCGACCTCAATCTTCTCGTCATCCACAACGTCAACGCGGTAGACCAGCCCGACATCCACGATGTTCAGCCCAATCTCCGGATCAATCACACGCGAAAGCGCGTCCAGCACATCACCCTTTGTTGCCATACTTCCCCTATTTCTGACCAAACTACTCATGAATGCTAAATCCTTCAAGTGTAGCTGTCTGCGCCCAATACTACGTATTTGGCCCCGTGCCGACTACCGCTCCCAGATTCCCCGTATACTCTCCGCATGCAGGTGTTGCTTGTCCACTGCCACCCGTTTGAGCGCAGCTTCTGCGCCTCCGTCTCAGAACGGATTCGGACGGCCTTTGAAGCTCAATCGACGGCGCTCATCTACCATGATCTCTACGCTGAAACGCCGGATCCGGTGCTCTCCGGAGCCGAGATCGCGAGACGGTATAGCCTTGATGAGTCGATCCAGAAGTACAGCACGGAACTTGTTGCCTCCGAGCTGGTGGTGATGATCCATCCCGACTGGTGGAGCGGGCCGCCTGCGCTTCTGAAGGGTTGGATCGAGCGGGTCTTCAGACCTGGCGTGGCATACGACTGGCAGGGAGAGGAGTTCGAAGAGAAGCATCACGTGCCCCTGCTTCACGGAAAGCGACTCTGGGTCTTCTCAACGACCGACCGGCAGCCGTCGCAATCGCAGAATGCGATCGAACTCTTCTGGCACGATCTCGCCGACTACTCAGGGATGCATCTTGAGAAATTCGTGCTCTACGCGGGGATGCGGACGAGCGGCCATCGCGAACGCCGGGAGTGGTTGAAGGAGATCGACGGCTTTGTACAAGACAAGGCGACGGAATCCGGAGCACTCGATGCGTGAGTTATTACTTCTCCGACACGGCAAGGCTGAGTCCGGCAGTCACGAGGTGAACGATCACGAGCGGCGCCTGACGCGTCACGGAAGAGCGGCGGCGGCCGAGATGGGCCGCAGAATCGGCGAGCAGGCCCGCGTGCCATCTGTGATTCTCGCTTCGGACAGTAGACGGACTCGGGAGACGACCGCGGCCGTCCTGGAAGAGATTCCAGCCGGAGCGATCGAACTCTTCTTCTTGCCTGAACTCTATCTCGCAGATGCGCGAGCGATCCTGGAGATCTGTGATGCATACGCATCCAATGTGGCACGCATCATGGTGGTGGGACACAACCCGGGGCTCGAGGTAATTGCCGCGAAGGCGGCGGAAGCCCCCGTGCGCCTGCGACCGGCTGACCTCGTTCTCATAGAGGCCGATGATGAATGGAAGCTCCGGCTCGTCGATCTCTGGCTTCGATCCGCCGAGTAGGACTCGGTACACCGGATCGGCCTCGGAGCCTTTCGAGCGCCGGGCCGTCCGGAGCCGGTTTGACTAGAATCCACCCCAGGTGAAGCGCGTTCCCATTACAGGGCTATAGCGGGCGCTTGAGAGGAATGCGGCCGGATCAAAGCTCCCAATAGCCTGCATTCCGGCGTAGAATGAGACTTGGAACCAGGGCACGAAGGCGAATCCCGCCTCTGCATTTGCCTCGGCGAAGTACCCAACGCCAACCTCCGACTCTACAAAGTCAGGGTTCACGTACCCCAGCCCGCTCCAGAGATTCAAACTCAGCGTCACCGGACCGGTGCGAATCTGATTCCCGGAAATGAACCCGCCAAAGGCACCGATCATCCGGTCGGTCTCGGCGTCGTTGATGGAAAGACCAAATCCACCGTAACGAGAACCGCGGCGTTGCGCGCCGTACCCAAATCCGCCCGAGACCGTGGCTTCTGTTTCGACGTTTGAGTATTCAGGAACGTAGAAGTACCGGCCGCGGAAGAACCCGCCGCCGCCGTCCGCGAATACCAGAGACGCTACCAGCACCAACCCTATTGCTATGATGTACCGTTTCATATGCTCTCCTGACTGATGCAACACCCCATACGTGGATCGGTGTCACTCGATTGTATCTGCGCTACACTCCCAGCGTGAGTCAGGAGTCGGACAGCAGACGCCCGCGCGGCACGACGGGCAGGATCCAGCAGATCGTTCGCGTGATGGTGAGGTATGGATTCTCCGAATGGGTCCGTATGCTCCGGCTCGACCGGGCGGTCCCCGGTATCAGACGTCTCACCTTTCGGAAAGGCCGCGCCGGCGTTCCGGAGGGCGCCTCCCGCTGGGAAATCGTCCGGCTCGCCCTTGAGGAGCTGGGGCCGACCTTTATCAAGCTTGGCCAGCTTCTCTCCGGGCGTTCGGATGTTCTGCCACCAGAACTGACGCGCGAACTTTCGAAGCTGCAGGACAGCGTCTCACCTATCCCGACGCAGGAAGTGACGCCCGCGATTCGAAACGAGATTGGGCGGCCGATCGATGAGGTGTTTCGCTCATTCGATGAACAACCGACCGCATCTGCATCAATCGCACAGGTGCATCGCGCGGTTCTTCGCACGGGCGAGGTCGTCGCACTCAAGCTACAGCGTCCCGAAATTCGCGAGATCATTGAGAAGGATCTCGACATTCTCGCGTTTCTCGCCCGTCTTGCCGAACGACACATTCACGCGGTGCGGCACCTTGAGCCAAGCGCGCTCGTTCGCCAGCTACGCCGGGTCATACGCAACGA
>JANQQY010000238.1 GCA_028284845.1 Spirochaetales bacterium | reverse complement strand
AGAGCATCGTCGTGATCGCTGCCTTGGCGGTTGCGCTTCTGCTGCCTTCGATTGGGGGTTCGGGACGCGCGATCATGATTCTCCTCTTTTTCTTTGGTGCGGCGTCACAGAGCGGGACATTCACCTCAACGCAGGCCTATTTCTACGGGGCGCTTCCGCCGGAGACGCATCGGAACCTTGGAATGCTCTACGCGCTGGTGAACGGTAGCGCCGGGGCGATTGGCGCCTATGCTGCCGGTCCACTTCTCGACGCGACTGCGGCGTCCAGAGGCGACCTTGCGGCGTTTCAGACGCTCTATGCAGCCATAGCGGCCGTCGCGATCCTGGGTCTTCTTCTTTCCGCCCGGATGCCCGCCGACGGACGCAAACGGGTTCGCCGCGGATGGAAGGGTATTGCGAGGACGCTTCGAAGGTTTTTCCGGTGATCGCCGCTCCTTAACGAGTCTCGCCTGCGAGCTGATCCCCGTGCGACTCGTCTGAGTGGGTGCCGAAGATCTCGCGAACGCGGGGCTCGTTGTAGACAAAGGCATCCACGAGCATCGGGTCAAAGTGTTTGCCGCGCTCCTTGCGTAGCAAGTCGAGCGCATCGTCGATGCTCCACGGCTCTTTGTAGGGTCGCTTGGTGGTCAGTGCGTCAAAGACATCTGCGATGCCGACGATCCTTCCCATGAGCGGGATGTCCTTCCCCTTGATCCGCATAGGGTATCCATTGCCGTCAAAGTGCTCATGATGAGTGAGCGCAATCATCGCACCGGTCAACAGGAACGAACTGCGCGCCGCCTCAAGCATCCCGTGACCTTTGACCGTGTGCGTGTTCATGAGCTCTCGCTCAGCAGCATTGAGCCGTCCCGGTTTGAGCAGGATCTCTTCCGGGATGCCGATCTTGCCCACGTCGTGTAACGCCGAGGCATGGAAGACGGTCTCCTGAACCTCTTCGGTCTCGCCGATCATTCGTGCAATAAGACGAGAATAGTGAGCGACACGCCGAATATGGGTTCCTGTCTCCTGATCCTTGTACTCGGCCGCCTTGCCAAGGACGTAGAGCGCCTCGTACTCGCGCAGAAGGATTTCGCCAATGTGATTCCGGACCTCTTCTTCGTAGCGCGCGATCGAGTCACGGCGAAACTCGGTGTAGCTGCGCGCGAACACCACGTTGCGTACCCGCATCCCGAGTTCTTGCTCCGAGCACTCCTGCGAGATCGTATCTGCGGCTCCGGCGCTCAGAATCATAGTCCTCTCTCTCGTCCCGGCGTCGTCGGCAATGACTGCTATCACCGGAATAGGCGAGAGGACGTGTGATGCGTAGCTGATCGCTTCAGCGGCTTTGGCGTCTGTGCGTGAGAGCGTGACGAGCGCTGCATCAAACCCGACGTCGGCGGTGGCCGGGTTCTCTCCGGTGAGGGTCGCTCCCGGACCCGCCAGCGCCGGAAGCTGTCCTTCAAGTGTAGGAACACAGGTAACTGCGAGTTCGGAGTGGAGGGCGCGCCGTCTGAGCGAGGCGACGTCGAGCGGACGAGGACAGACCAGGAGGACTGAGATGGGGAGCCTTTGAACTGTCGCGGTGATCTCGCTCACGCGCCTAACCTACCCAGAGCGCCGTGCTTCTTCAACGATCTGTCGCAGTGCCGGCGGGGGCGTCATCCCTCGCGCATGTCGCGTCCTGGGCGCCGGCGGCGGGCGTCATTCCTCACCACTGACGCATCTGCAGCCGTTGCGCGGGAGTTCTAGTGATCGTGATCGAGCGGACCAAGGAGCAGCCGGAGGCGTGAGAGCGTTGCGAACTCGCGCTGGAGTTTTGTCTGCGCATTGGCGAATCGTCCGTTCCGGGAAGCCGTTGTCGCGGAACTATTGGCCACGCCCCCAGCGTCGGCGTCCGGCGCATCCCAGATCGCCTCGAACGCCCGCGCATATGCGGGGTATCCCAGGAGCGCTTCCATCGTATCAGAGGTGTCCGGCACGGTCTCCGTTGCGAGCGCCCTCTCAATCGAGTGAAAGATCTCTCCGTTGAGGGCGCGCACGTAGCCTCCGAAGCCGGTGTCTCGGAGATCGCCAAGCAGGGTGAGTTGTAGTTGTGCCGGAAGAAACGAGAAGTCTATCGTGTCGGAGCTCACGAGATCCTCTATTTCTGCCAGGAGCTGATCTTCGAGCTCCGAAGGGAGCACATCGCCAATTGCATCAAGGCGCTCGTGATATCGCATTCGGAGATAGCTGCCCATGTCGGTGATGCTTGGCGATCGGTTCGGCACGAGAAAGGTCGAATAGAATGACGCCGGATACGAGTCGAAGAGGGGGAGAATGCCGTCGATAACGTCGAGCCGTCTGGCGAGTAGTGGTTTACGCCAGAGCAGCGCATTGACGAAGGTGAGGCCAAATCCCTCTTGAACTGACGAAGAGACGATAAGATCCGCCCCCCGTGTGATCGTCTCAAAGTTGAGCCCAACCTCATCCTCCCTCCTGCCTATCCCCCATACTCCGTGGATCCTCCGGTCGGAGTAGGCGAAGGAGATCAGCTCCGAATAGGAGCGTTCCGCATCTGAGGTGCCCGGCAGAGTCGTGATCAGGTTGGCCCTTGGAATGAGGCGGGCGATGGCTCCCAACTCGAGCACGTTCTTCCTTCGAATCGTTCGAACCGGATAGAGCAAGAGTGGTCCATCCTCGTGAAATCGTTGGCCCTCATGGTGGGCGAATCGAGCGAGACCGGTGACCAGCGCCTCTCTGTCCGGAACCAACCCATCGCTCTTCGCCTCGCCGCCTGGGAGGGGATTGAGAAGCAGACCGACTCTCGCATCTGGTCCGCCGATCGCCCGCTCGAGCGCGGCCTGATCGTGGGGGTTGATCGCGACGTACCGAATCGATGGTCCTGAGGGGTAGGGTGACTCACCGGCGATTCGCTTTATGTAGGCGAGATTCTCGTACCGGGCGCTCTCCGGGAAGTCGTGCACATGGAGGAGCATCTGCTGCTCGTCTCCATGCCTCTCTGCGATTCGACAGAGGGCGAGTGTGAACGACGGATTCTTGCCTAGGTGGTAGTTATGTACCCACCAGAGGGATCCTGCATACGAACCAAGGAGCCACTCCTCAATCGCGCCCGAGCGTTCGTGCGCGCTCGCTACCGACTCAGCCGGCGGGGTGTAGTCAAGAAGCGGCTGAACGTCGGCCCTGAGGGCGACTGGTCCGTGAGGAGTGGTGATCGTCCTCCCAGAGCCCTTGTCGCCGTGCCCCGTGCCGTCCGGATCGTCTGCAATCCGGTCCAGAACGGCGGACACATTGTCGTCGCGCCCACAGACGAGTGTAACCTCCGTGATCGGCTCGCCGGCGATCTTTGCACCCTGGAGACAGACGGCCCGAACGCTATCAATGATCACGTCGGTGACCCCGCCCGGTTGGAGATGGTAGTGGAAGACCGCGACATGCATTGGATGCAGCCTACCCCGGTTGGTCAGCCGGGCCAACCAGGTCTACTATGGCCGCATGAGC
>JANQQY010000220.1 GCA_028284845.1 Spirochaetales bacterium | reverse complement strand
ACAGCGTCTGCCGTGAGGATCACGAAGGGTCCGGGAAGAATGATGCCAAGCGTCGCGCCGGCAACGGCCAGCGATAGAAAGATGGTCGCAAGAACCATCTTCCGAGCACGGGCACGGCTGGGATTGGCTGCTTGCCGCGAAGGCCGTAGCGTCGCACCCAGGGCGAGCCCAACGAGAAGCCCGGTTAATAGCGCCCAGAACAGCGGTTCTTCCGCAAGAAACGCCGCGTAGCTGATTGAACTCAGAGCACGCACCGACTCCATTGTTTGGGGCTACAGATTGTAGACGTCCGTGTACTTCTGAGTGACGTAGTCCAGGAACGGTTGCGCGCTCATGGGGCCTCCGGTGACTCGCTGGCAGATCTCGCTTGGAGTCTCGGAACGGCCGGGCGCATGGATCTGAGCGTCGAGCCACCCCTTGATCTGACCAAACTCTCCAGCCCTGATCTGATTGTCCATCTGGGGGAGAGCTTTTCTCATCGCCGAAACGAACTGCAGCCCGTAGACGTTGCCAAGGGCGTAGGTAGGGAAGTAGCCAATAGCGCCACCCGACCAGTGGATATCCTGGAGGACTCCGTCCGAATCATTCGACGGAGAGATACCAAGCAGGTCCCGGCTCTGTTCTCGCCAAGCATCGGGCAACTCGGCAACGGAGAGTTCTTTGCCAATGAGCATCCGCTCCAACTCGAACCTGAGGATGACATGCAGACTGTAGGTGACCTCGTCGGCCTCAACGCGTATGAACGACGGCTCGACTTTATTGATCCCACGGTAGAAGGTCTCAAGGTCGACTCCATCGAGCTGCGATGGAAAGTGCTCCTTGAAGATGGGAAACCAGTGGTGCCAGAAGGCCCTGCCGCGGCCAACCACGTTCTCCCAGAAGCGCGACATGCTCTCGTGAATTCCGAGTGAGGCGGCATCCGCAAGACGGGTTCCTTCGAAGTCGCGGGAGAAGCCGAGCTCGTAGAGCCCGTGACCTGCCTCATGAATGATTCCAAAGAGGGCCGTGGGGAAGTAGCTCTCGTCATATCGAGTCGTGATACGAGCATCGTCGAGCCCAAAGGAGATCGTGAACGGGTGTACAGACGCGTCCAGTCGCGTTCGCTCCGGATCGAAGTGCAATGCCTCAAGGACCTTCCGTCCGAAGGTCTCCTGCTCTTCGGCCGGAAAGTGGCGAGTGAGAAAGTCCGCGTAGACCTGCGGGGCATCCTTGATCGATCTTACAAGCGGTACCAATCCCTCGCGAAGCTCACGAAAGACCGAGGCAACCTCAGCGGTCTTCATCCCGGTCTCGTACTGGTCGAGGAGAGCATCGTAGGGATGATCCTCGTAACCCAGGCGATCGGCACGCTCGAGCGTGCACTCTACAATCTCCTCAAGGTGAGGCTGGAAGAGCGAGAACTCGTTCTTCCGGCGCGCCTCCGCCCACACGGCGTGCGCATTGGTCGTGACCCGGGCGATCCGCTGAACAAGCTCCGCCGGAAGTCGCGTCGCCTCTGTGAAGTCCTTGTGAAAGGCCCGAATGAGCCGACGATCCGACTCGTTGATGCTCGAGTCGCCAAACGGATTGGCGTCTGATGCACCAAGGACATCCAGAAGATCACCAATCTCAGGATTTGTTTCGCGCTTGTGGATCTCCCCGGCAAGCAAGGCCGACTGCTCCCCACGGCCGTGTGCACCGCGGGGCGGCATCATGACCTGATGATCCCATTCGAGCAGTGCGCTGATCTCGCGAAGTGATTTTGCTTCGCGATCGATTTCTTTGAGTCGGTCGAGCGCGGCGTTTTTGTCCATAGTGCCTCTAATGGTAGCTGTAGGTGC
>JANQQY010000168.1 GCA_028284845.1 Spirochaetales bacterium | reverse complement strand
TGCCTGAAACCTGGGAAGAGTTTGGCGACGTCTTCTCGCAGGTCCTCGAGGCGAATCCGAACGGGAAGCTCACCGCCGGCATTGGCGGTACCGGTACTCCGGATCGAGTCGTGCAGGGCTATACGGGTGGCTTTGCAATGTCTGAGGTGATGGAGTACCAGGGTGAGTACATCTTGGCCGCCTACCATCCTGGCGCCCAGGACGCCGTGCAGCTTGTCTCAGAGTGGTATCAGAGTGGACTGCTTCACCCCACGGCTGTCGCCGGTGACGGGATCGGCCCAACCGAGATCATGCGAATCATCACGGACGGAAACATAGCGACCACCTGGCACGTAGGACTCCCCGGACACTGGAAGACGATCTACGACGGTCTTTCTGAGAATGATCCGGGATTCGACCTTGGGTTCGTACCTATCCCGGCAGGCCCGGATGGGAATCGTCACTATGGAGGCGGTGCCGGCTACTACGGCGGCCTCATGGTCAACTCAGACTACTCTTCAGACATGCAGGGGCGAGCCGGGAAGGTGATCGACTACCTCTTTGGTTCTGAAGGAACCAATTTCCTCTTTGACGGAATCGAAGGCATTCACTACACCCTCCAGGACGGAACAAAGGTCCCGGATGAGGAGCTCCGGAACCGAGACTTCGTTGGCTCCGTTTCGAACCTCATTGACCTGGTGGACCGCTCCATTGCCTGGGAACGTGAGGCGAATGAGGTGCTTGCCAACAACTTCTACGACGCCAACTCCATCGCCGTCCAACCGCAGGTTATTGGCCTCTCAACAGAGAACTACACGGAGCTCTCTCTGAACATTGGAGAGGTCATTGATCAGTTCCTTCCCAAGTTCTACACCGGCGAGCTGAGTGTGCAGGACGACTGGGACGAGATGCTTGATGCAATCGAGTCTGCCGGACTCGAAGACATGCTGGCCGAAGTGCAGGCGTTCAAGGCGAACTGATCTCGTACGCGAGTACGGAGAATTCTGAGGGCGGGAGGAATCCCGCCCTTTCTTTTGTTCTAGGAGGTATTGATGAGTCGACCTAACATTCTGCTGATTCAAACCGACCAACAGAGCTGGTCAACGCTCTCATTCTACGGCAACCCGGTCCTCAAGACTCCCGCGCTGGAAGCCCTCGCCGCGCGCGGCGTTCTCTTCGACTCCGCCTATTGCAACTACCCCGCCTGCGCCCCATCACGCTCGAGCATGATGACCGGACGATACGCGAGCACCATCAGAAACCACGCCAACCACATGCTTATCGATCCCCGGGAGAAGACGCTTCCGGCCACGCTCAGGGCCGGAGGATATCGAACAGCGCTCATTGGGAAGAATCACGCCTTCTTCGAGGAGGAGAACAGCTACTACCCCGATCGACCGGCGACCTCTGTTCTTGATAGCACTCCAGCACGGCCCGCAGACACAGGTTCGACTCGGACGGCTGCCGGTCGCGGGGCGTCACGTGAACCCGGTTCGGCTGATCGCAGCCGGAACGAACTCCATCGTACCTTCGATTACGTCTTCCATGGGGGTCACGTGGGAATCGACAATTCCGAGTCTGATCCCGATCTTACCGCGGCGATCAAGCACGCCCGCGATCACAGTTGGGGACAACAACACGAGTGGAGCGTGAATCCATACCCTGCGGAGAAATCCGTCACTCACCGGCTCGCGGATGAGGCGATCGCCTATCTGCGCGGGGATGTCGGCGGCGGAACCGCTGGCAGCGCGACGGATGGAACCGTCACCCGCGATGAACAACCCTTCTTCCTCTGGTTGAGTATCCCCGACCCGCACACCCCCTATCAGGTGAGTGAGCCCTACGCATCGATGTTTGATCCCGCAACGATCCCTCCTCCCATTCACGACTCGCTCGAAGGTAAGCCCGAGCGCCAGAAGGTCGCGAAGCACCTCGACTTCAATCACACCTATGACGATCAGCACTTTCAGCGCCTTCGTGCCATCCACTACGGGATGATCCGCCAGATCGACGACAACCTTGGTCGCGTCTTTGCAGAGCTCGACGCGCAAGGCCTCAGCGGCGATACCGTCGTGATCTTCCTCTCCGATCACGGTGATGCGATGGGCGATCACGGCATCATCCAGAAGCACAATTTCTTTTACGATAGCTTCACGCGGGTGCCGTTC
The DNA here is from genome assembly GCA_028284845.1 of Spirochaetales bacterium. GTDB lineage: Bacteria > Spirochaetota > Spirochaetia > DSM-27196 > SLST01 > SLST01. The sequence goes on along the minus strand of JANQQY010000168.1, from coordinate 477 downwards.
ATCGTCTCGTGGCCGGGAAGGATCGATCCACGCCACACTTCAGAGTTAGTCGAGCTTGTGGACGTCATGCCGACGATTTTGGATCTCGCAGGTATTGGGATTCCGGAGGGCGTCCAAGGCGACTCCCTCGTCCCGTTCTTGACGGGCGACGTTGATGGCACGAAGGAAGTTGTCCTCATTGAGAGCGGTGAGCATGGAGAGCCGCCAACGATGGACGAGATCCTTGATGAGAACGGAGAGGTCGTAGACAAGGGCACTTCGTTCGCCTGGTGCGCTTTTCGGGAGGCGTGGCTGGGGAAGGGAAAGGCTGTCCGGACTCGCGATTGGAAGCTCTGTCTCTACGCGAACGGCGAGGGCGAGCTCTACAGCGTTCGCGATGATCCTGATGAGCTTAAGAATCTCTACGGGAGCGAAGCCCACACATCCGTCCAGGCTGAGCTTACACGGCTACTCGCTCTTCGACAGATGGAGACGGAT
>JANQQY010000147.1 GCA_028284845.1 Spirochaetales bacterium | reverse complement strand
CGCCTGACCGAGCGGAGCACTCTCAACGGGCTCATCCGAACGATTTACTACATTGCTCTCGTCGTTGGGTCCGGAGTTCTAGCTGTTGCCGCCTACCGGCTCAATGAGTGGCTGGCGCTCCCAGCACTCTACCTCTATTACTTCTTCTACGGATTCTGGGTAGCGATCGGACACGAACTCCAGCATCAGACCGTCTTTGCGAAACGCGAGAACTGGCTCAGCGAGATCATCTTCTATCTTGTACAGACATTGATGTGGAACAGCCCAACCTATGCTCGTGTGTCTCACAAACTTCATCACAGGTACACCATGGTCCGAGGTCTCGACCCCGAGACGCAATGGCCGGAAGTGATTACCGGGAAATGGCTTCGCAGGCACTTCGCGGGGTTGATCCTGAGAATTCTCGTCGTCGGCGCGGTGTACGACCTGGTCCGCGACATCGTGACCAATGTGAAGCGTTCGCTCCGCGTCCAGGACTGGATGATGCGGGATCACTGCAGCCCGAGGCAGGTAACGGCAATTCAGATCGAATCTATCCAGATTCTTCTCGTACACGCAGCTCTGATTGCCGCCGCCTCGGCCTTTGGGCGCTGGGAGCTCTTCCTACTCGTGACGATCGCATGGCAGATCGGTGAGCCGATCGAACGATTCTGGCACGACACGAAACACATCGCGCGCCCCTACAACGTCAAGGATCACCGGCTGAACACGCGATCAGTACGCGTGGGTTGGTTTGTGAAATCGTTCTTCTGGGGACTGGACGATCATGTGGATCACCATCTCTTTCCAGCCGTCCCGTCCAGGAACCTGCCGCGACTCCACGAGATTCTTGAGCCGGAGCTGCCGGAACCTGATGGGGTGTTTGGATGCTGGGCTGAGATGTTCGAGATTGCCAAGATGAAAGACGAGGACCGAGAGGTCGAGTATCTCTCGGTGGCAGACGCAGGGAGGGACTCATGAGCGCACAGATTTCAAAGCGAGAGGTCGTATCGTCGGTGATCAATGGGAACGCGCCGGCGTATGTGCCTTGGTCATTCCGGTTCACGGTAGAGTCGATCGAAAAGCTTGAGTCTCGCCTTGGCCCCTCTTGGGAAGAACAGCTTGACAACCACTTCATGGAGCTCGGTAGCGACATCGGTTTCTTCGATCAAGTTGGCGCCAACGAGTATCAGGATCTGTTTGGCGTCGTGTGGGATCGGACAGTGGAGAAGGACATCGGTATGCCGGCGAACAAGATGCTGGCCACACCTTCTCTCGACGGTTACTCATTCCCGGACCCCCGCGACGAGAGGTTCTTCCGCGATGTCGACGAACGAATCGCCCGGGATCCGGACAGATACCGAGTCTTCTGCATCGGTTTCTCACTGTACGAGCGAGCGTGGTCGCTACGGGGAATGACGGAACTCCTCATGGACTTCTACGAGAATCCACAGTTCGTCCACGATCTCTTTGAAGCCATCGTTGATTACAACACTGCGCAAGTGAGGCGGGCTCTCGAACACGATATAGACGCAGTCTACTTTGGTGACGACTGGGGTCAGCAAACAGGACTCATCATGGGCCCCGACCTATGGCGGGAGTTCCTCTACCCTCACCTCAAGCGAATGTATGCCGCAGTCCGAGATGCCGGCAAGGCTGTACTCATCCACTCGTGTGGCGACGTGGACGAGTTGTTTCCTGATCTCATCGACATCGGCGTCTGCTGCTTCAACCCGTTTCAGCCCGAGGTGATGGACACTATCTCGCTCCTTGAGAACTACCGTGGGCGTCTTTCGTTCTGGGGCGGCCTCTCAACGCAACAGACGCTTCCATTTGGTGATGAAGCGACGGTACGAGAGGAGTCGCGCCGGCTTCTGTCCGCCGGGGAATCGGGCGGGTACATCTTCAGTCCCGCACACGCGGTGGAAGGCGATGTTCCAATTGAGAACATTATGGCCTTCGTCGAGGAAGCCCACGCCGCTCGTGCCGCAGCGCTATGAGTTTTGAGATCGATACTCTGTCGGACTAAGTCCGGAAACGCGCTTGAAGGCGGTGCTGAAGTACGATGAGTTTTCGTATCCAACCTCAGCACTAATCTCGTACGTCTTCATTGATGTGTTCACGAGGAGGTCCTTCGCGCGATCCATTCGGTAGTTCACGAGATAACGCTGAAAGTTGATGCCCACAACGTCTTTGAAGACGACGGAGAAGTAGCATGGGCTGAGGCACGCCTCGGACGCAACTCGTGCGAGCGAAACCTGGGGGTCGTTGTAGTGGACATGCAAGTACTCAAGCGCCTGGTCAAGGATCTGAGAGGTATGATAGTCCTGCCTCTTGCGCACATATCGAGCGACAGTCCGCAACGTCGTTTCCAAGCGCGAAACCATCGCTGCGATGGTTGGATCGTCGCGAAGGAGCGACCACTGACCAAAAGGATCGTCAATGGCCTCCTCAATCGACTGCCCTCGCTGAGTAGCCACCCGCTCAACTCCCGAAAGTGCTCGCGACGCCGTCCACTGAATTGAGGACAGCGGATCGACCTCCGCCGACGCTTCCGACCGAAGGCGCTCGCAGAGCAATACGACTGCGTCTTCATTGCCGGACATCGTCTCGGCAACGAGTTCGTTGGCTGTATCCACTCTTGGAGCACTGGGGCCGACGCCGGCACGTTCGTCAAGATCGTGCCACGTGTACCGGGCATCTTCACCGTGCACCACGCGTAGGGCAACTGCC
>JANQQY010000143.1 GCA_028284845.1 Spirochaetales bacterium | reverse complement strand
AGAAGGCGTAGAGCGTCGAGCCCTTCTGAGTGAACCGCAGGTCTTCTTCAACCCATCGGACTCGATCTTCCGTGAAGCCGTCGATTACAACGGTGCTCGGTCCCTCTCCGGATGTGCGCCACGGCCGTGTACCGTAGATCGCTTCTCCACAGATTTCGAACCAGCCGGCCAGCTCATCGAGGATCCACTCGGCTTCCTCGTCGATCGTTCCGTCCGGCCGCTGCAAGACGTTCAGAAGCATGTTGCCGTTCTTGGCTACGATATCGATGAGCATCTCGATCAGATGGTCCGGTTGCTTGTAGACGACCCGGGCGTCGTAGAACCACCCGCCAATACAAGTGTCTGTCTGCCACGGCTCAGGGTAGATATCCGGAAGCTGACTCTTCTCGATGTCGAGCACGCCAACCCCGGCGATCGCGTCCCGTCTGTCCTTCTGGCAGTAGACCGCCCGGTTCGCGCCGTGAACCGACGCGCTTGTATTGTAGAGATGCGCTATCGCCTCAAGGCCGGTTGTGAAGAGAGGGTCCCCGGGCTCCGACTCATGACGAACGCCAAAGGGAATGGGTCCGTCCGAGTAGAGCAGATCCGGCTGGAAGAGATCGATCACTTCTCGCATGACACGAAGCCAGTAGTCGTGAAAGCCGCTATTCGTCGTGTACCAAGGCACATTGCGGGTGTCCTGATCCGGACTCACGTGTTCGCCGTTCTCCAGATAGAAGTCGCTGAACTCCGGATCACTGCCGTCGTAGGGTACGCCGGCGCGAGGACCGCGGGTGTCACTGTGCTTGTTGGTCTTCCACCACGAGAAGGTGGCTCCAAGATGCTCAGTAAGACCGAAGGGAAGGCCGTGCTCTTCGGCGGCTCTTTTCCAGAGCGCGCAGATATCCTTCTGGGGACCGACGTCGACCGAATTGAACCGATTGATCTTCGACGCGTAGTTAAAGAAGTGGTCGTGGTGCATCGCCTGGCCGACGAAGTAGCGCGCACCGGCTCGTTTGTATCGAGCCATCAGGGATGAGGGATCGAACCGTTCGGCCTTCCAGAGCTTGACCAGATCCTTGTAACCGAATTCTGAGGGGTGGCCGTAGTGTCGCAGGTGGTAGTTGTACTGAGGATGGCCTTGGATATACATGTGGCGAGCGTACCAGTCGCCGAACATCGGGACGCTCTGAGGGCCCCAGTGGCTCCAGATGCCGAACTTCGCATCGCGAAACCAGTCGGGGATTGTGCGGGTGCGAAGTGATTCGAAAGTCGCGAGATACGATGACGCCATTTTCCTCTCCCTCCCGAGAAACGCGGGATCGGGAGAGTATAGACGATCGAGGTGTCAGTGGAGAACAAAGTTCAGCGGCGTCAGCTAGGGAGTTGTGCGCTCGTAAGCGAAGCCACCCCGGCGACTGCGCGACCACGCCGTGAACCGGAGATCGATGTAGATGTCCTCTTCGACGATGTGCAGCACCAGATCCTTCCCGACGGCGTCTCGCGGACGACCCACCGCACCCCGAAAGGTGTCGAACTCAAGCGAGGCAAGATCAGCCGTCGTCCCCAGGGCCCAGCGAGTACCCAGGGGGCTCGTTTCCGTCGTTGGGCTGCCCTCAGCGACGAGGTTCAGGATCTGGCCGCCGTTGTTCAGTCGGGTGATCCAGACGCTCTCCGTAATGCGGTCCTGATTCGCCTCAAGGGTATGATCAGCGCCGTCCTCCAGGACAAACTCGATTGTCTCACCGGCCCAGACCGTTCCAGTCTCCTGCGCAAAAAGCAGTGAAGGAGCCGCGAGAACAATCGCTACCCAAAAAACCGATATGCGTGGTTTCATATGTCTCCCCATAAGAGGTACTCAGGAGCGAGCTGAAAGGCAATCCAAAAACTCCATAAAGACCATTTACAGGCTCAGTTATGCGGTCTTACGGGTGCACGGACCAACTACTGTAATCGCTCGAGCCTGCCCTTCGTCTTGTAGATGTTCTTGTAGTCCCACTGAATGGTCCGAGCCTTCTCGAGCCAACGAAGAAGGTCGGCCTCGTCGATCTCAGCAATGTCCCTATAGATGATCGAGGCATCCTTGAACTTGCCGGTGCCGGGCTTCAGCGCCGGTTCATCAAAGTCGGCCCCACTCCAAAACATGAGCCGAAGTCCTGCCTTTAACCGGCTATAGCCGACCGTCGGGTTGTCGTCGAGGAACCAGACCGGATGACGATGCCAGATCTTGCTCGTCGCCTCCGGGAGCGCCTCGTCGATGATGGACGCAAGACGATCACAGATCTGTCGATCGCCCTCTGCCTGCTCGTGATGGAACGCTTCAATCTCTGGGTTCATAGTCTGCAGTGCTCCCTGGACAGAGTCTATCATGGTCCAGTTGTAGTAGGATCGGGGCAGGAGTGTCGAATGATGCAGGAATGGTTTGAGGACGCGAAACTCGGGATCTTTGTGCACTGGGGCATCTACGCGATCAACAAGATGGGTAGCGAGTCGTGGCCGATCGCGCAGGCGCGGATTGGCTACGACGACTACATGAAGCAGATGGAGTCGTTCACGGCATCCGACTACGATCCCGGCTCGTGGGCCGAGCTCTTCAAGCAAGCGGGCGCACGATACTCGGTTCTGACGACAAAACACCACGACGGCGTCGCGCTCTGGCCGACACAACAGGGGACGCCGAGCATACCAAACGACGCCGGCACGCCCGACCTCGTGCGGGGGTTCGTTGACGCGGTTCGAAGCGCAGGCTTGCACGTGGGTCTCTACTTCTCACACACCGACTGGACATCAGACGAACACGTCAGCGTCATCACGGGTCAGAGGAAGGATGAGCTTCCAGCACTTCGGGCAGAGCCGACCTCGTATCGAGAGCTCTGGGAGCAGAACGCGAGCCGTGATCAGAGCGCCGACTCGGAGCTCGCAGCCAACTGGGATGCCTTCCTCGCATTCCATCGAGCTCAGATGCAGGAGATTCTGACGAACTACGGCAGCATCGATCTCCTCTGGTTCGACGTTATGCTTGGGCACAAGGATTTCCCCTACCCGACAGCGGAGATCAGAGACTTTGTGCATGGCATCAGTGAACAGACGATCATCAACTCACGCCTTGGGGCGCACGGCGACTACGAAACGCCGGAGCAGTTTATCCCCGTCTATCCGCCGGCTGGTCCCTGGGAACTCTGCGTTACGACAAACAACACCTGGTCGTACACAGGCGCGGAGAGCCAGTACAAGACGCCGTACGAGATCATCACGATGTTCACCGAGTGCCTGGGGATGGGCGGGAACATGCTTCTCAATGTTGGCCCGGACGAAGCAGGGCATATTCCACATCAGCAGGTGCAGCTGCTCAAGACGCTTGGAGCGTGGATTGAACGACATGCGGAGGCAGTCTACGGGACACGCCGGGGTCTTCCTCATGGCTATGCGTACGGCTACACCAGTGTGAGCAAGGATCAGAAGACGCTCTACCTCTACCTCTCACATCTCCCAGCGGGCGGCGAGACAGGAATCAAGGGCCTTCGGAATGAGATTGTGCGTATCTCGGTGCTTGGAAGCGGCGCAGAGTGCCCCAGCAAACGAATCGGTGGCGCTCCCTGGCTCGGTGTCCCCGGAACGCTGTGGATCACCGTGCCGGAGTCCGGACGAGACGAGTACGTGACGGTGCTCAAGATCGAACTCGATGGTGAGCTTGATGTCTACGAAGGCAAGGGCAAGGAGATCGACGTGAACTAGCTCGCGCTGATCGTGGGGCCGGGGGATCAGTACAACGACGAGGCAGCCTGCGACCCTAGCGCATCCGGACCAGCCCGCTCACTGCGGCACCGGCGTTCGGTTGACCCAGGGCGCGGGCGAAGACAAGAAAGTAGTCGGGCGTGAGGAACCGCACCAGGAGGCTCACGGTCCCGCCGTCCTCGAACCGCCATTGAATCTCGTCCTGAACATGTATCCACAAAAACGATCGATCGCCCTGGCGCCCTGAACCGTCGGTCCGAAACTCGACTTCGGTCACGAATGCGCCGGGAGCGTGCGACTCAATTCGTTCGACTCCCCCGGCATCCACGTGAATCGTGTAGAGATCTTCCATCAGCCACGACCCCTCCAGCGTCTGGGCGAGCGTTGACTGCGCGAAGGTGGCCGCGGAGGTTGTGATGAGTGTCAGGCATGCAAGCAAGGCTCTCAAGATCTGTCGTGGTCTGCGCATTGCCGGGGCCTCCCGTAGCGGCAGCCTCATATCTGAGCTGAATGCTGTCAACGGTAGACCGTTCAGCGCGAACCGGAGCGCTCGATCAAGGCGCCCCACTCCTCGGTTACGACAACGGCATGAATACCGCCGTGGGCGCGCACCCGCCTCCGGCAGACGTGCGTTTAGTGCTCAACCGGCGGATCGTACACAACCTCGCCGGTGGTGACGTATCTGCCCCATTGAGGGAGGTAGCCGTGGACAGGTGGCCGGTCCGACGAAGACGACTGTGAACTCCCGCGCTCAAGAGGCAGGCCACGGTTGCTCCATTCGATGATCCCTCCGTACAGATGCCGCACGTCTGTGAAACCGTGCTCGAGGAACATCTCTCCCACGCGCTCACTTCTGTAGCCCACGGCACAATAGATGATAATTGGCGCGGAACGTGGAAGGTCAAGAAACGACTGAGTAGAGAATCCGTCGTAGTCGTGAAACTCTGAACCGGCGATATAGCTCACCGACCGTTCGGCTCGGCTACGAACATCCAGGAGAACCAAGGTGCGATTGCTCGCACGCGCCCGCTCAAGCTCACTCGGCGTCGCAACCGGAACGGTGTCCTCATAGAGCTCAAAAAGGTAGTCGGAGTACGCAAGCGGGGACTCCCCCGCGGCGACTTCCGCGATCACGGCGCCCGCCAGGGTAAGGAGAACGACTGATAGGCGAAGGCGCGTTCGAGCACGCGGAGGAACACTCGATCTAGAAAAAGATCGCATGGGCGAACGTCGCCAGTGTAGCGATCAGACCGGCTGCGTAGAGCCATTTGTTCCAGACAAAGACGCGATATCCGTCCATGCCTTCGAAGGGGAAGGTCGGAATCGCCTGGTAGATCAGGGGAGCGATGACGAGTGCCCGTATGCCTGCCGCGATCGTGGGGAGGGGGAGCAGGAATGACGCCGGATAGATCGAGAGCGTGATGATCCAACCAACGAGTGCGCCAACACTCTCGTAGGTACGAAACGAGGAGAAGTGCCACCACGGCTCCTTGGGTGCCCAGAATCCGAACTGAGGCCACCATGTGCCGAGCAACCCCTGAGCCAATGAGAAGACCATCCCTCCGTGAGAGAGTCGAAACTCGACAGGTCCATAGGCACGGGCGATGGGATACATAAGGATCATTCGAAGGAGCGTGGTTCCTGCGACGAGCGTTCCGGCAGCCAGAAGCCAGTCGGTTCCGGACCTTCCGAACCTGCCGACGGAGACGGCAACTAGGAGGGTAAAAAGGACCGATGCCCACCCACCACCACGCCGTATGACCCGGCGCTCGGGGTTGGCTGTCGCCTCAGACTCGCCCGGTTCTCGAACCCAGATGCTATAGCCGGTGTTAGCGAACGTGATCCCCAGCATTGTCAGAAAGGAAACGAAGGAGCCGCCAAAGTAGGCGCGGAAGAGCGACGGAACCTTGTACCCGCGTTTGGCGAACATGTTCCAGG
>JANQQY010000137.1 GCA_028284845.1 Spirochaetales bacterium | reverse complement strand
AGAGCCCATCGCTCTGCCCCGCCGTCAGGACGCCCGCCTCTTGCAGGAGGCCAGGAAGCGTCGCGAAGGCATCGCGATCGAGCCACTCGGACTCCTCGTCCTTATCGCGGTATCCGAACTGACTGCCCTTGAGCGCACCGCCGTGATGAAAGTGGCGGTAGCACTTTGCTTCCAGAATTGATGGACCGTCTCCCGCCCGTGCCCGCTCTACGAGCTCTCGAGTGACGTTGTAGATACCCGCGACGTCGTAGCCCTTCACGATCCTGCCTTCCATGTCGTAGGCGAGGGCGTGCTGAGAGAGGTGTGCAACCGAGCTTGCCTCCTCCACACTCGTTGCGACGGCGTACTGGTTATTCTCAATCACAAAGACGATGGGCAGGTTCCAGAGCGCCGCGAGATTCGCTGCCTCGTGGAATGAACCCTGGTTGACGCCGCCGTCGCCAAAGAACGCGACCACGACATTCCCTGTGGAGCGGAGCTTGTCCGCGTACGCCGCGCCCACTGAGAGTGGCACGCCGCCGGAGACGATTGCGTTTGTACCGAGTACCCCGGCCTCACCCCAGCGAAGATGCATCGAGCCGCCCCGGCCTCCGCAGTAGCCGTCCGCCAGCCCCATGATCTCGCTCAATGTCCTGCGGATGACTTCCGCCACCGATTCGGGCGGATCGGAACGGGCTGGATCCCAGTCGCGTGCCACGTGGTTGATCGCCTTTGCAATGAAGTGGTGGTGTGCGCGGTGGCTGCCGGTGATGCGGTCTGCCGAGGTGAGGGTAGCCATCACCGCGGCGGCCACGGCCTCCTGGCCAATACTGATGTGGATGGGTCCGTGAACACACTCCTCATCCTTGAGGGTGATCACCTTCCGTTCGAACGCGTTGATCACGTCTATCTCAAAGAGCACCCGGGCGAGTGTTGCGCTGGGGAGCAAAGCCAGATCCGCGTCCTCGCCGGCAACTGACGACCACGACGCCTGTGGCGTGAGTGATTCCACCTTCATGCGACCACTCTACGCCCTCTCAGCGCCGCGGTCAACAAAATGGTATACCAAACGACCTCAGAGCGCGCTTTAACTGGACGGTCTACGAGAGTCAGGATACGATACTCCTGATGGACGAGGTTCTTTCGAGCCAACAGATCTACCGGACCCTTCTCACCAGGATCGTTCGCCAGGAGTATCCGGCAGGGTCGTGGCTGCGCGAGGACGCCATTGGGAAGGAGTTCGAAGCCAGCAGGACCCCTGTCCGTTCCGCACTCGCCCAACTCTCCGCCGACGGGCTCGTGGAGGCGATCCCCAAACGGGGATCGCGAGTCACAGGGTTCACGGTGGACGATCTGGAGGAGTGCTTTGAGATCAGGAGAGTGCTCGAGCTTCTCGCTCTGGAACGAGGACTTCCCAATCTTCGTATCGCGGCGCTCTCACAGGTGCGCGACCGGATTGAGAAGGCGCGCGACGACTCGGATGCCATCAACCACGCCGAGATCGATACAAGCTTTCATCAGGTGATCATCGAGTCGGCGAACAGCACCCGGCTCTCCAACCAGCTCGGCAGTCTCTACCGGATCATGCACGCCTTCCGCGAACTTGGATTCGCGAACGCCGAGATAAGATCGTCTGCGCTTGAAGAGCATCTTGAACTGATCGATGCGATCGCCTCCCGAGACCACGAGCGCTCGCGATCGCTTCTCAGTGACCACATCGCCATGAGCAAGTCGAGGATTCTCGCTCAGTTGCTTCGGAGCGGACTGTGAGGGGAGTGGCGACGCGATCAGGTCTGGCGCAGCTCGCAGACTTCTCCGTCCGGCCCGTAGAAGTAGACCACCCAGACCCCCGGCCGGTACTCAACGGGATCGCTCAGGAAGCGTACCCCGGCGTCGGAGAGTCGCTTCCAGTCGGCTCGAGCATCCGTGGAGGTGAAACCAACGTGGATAAGGCCGTGATCGGCCTGCCGTCGGTCCGACGGTATGGGCTTGCCGGTCGGACCCGTGTACTGGAAGAGCTCGAGCATCATGCCTGGTTGCTCCGGCGTGCCCGATTCGAGGTGAGCGATGCGAGCGGTTGCTGCCGGCATGCCGACGATCGTTCCAAGCGGCATCTCGGGTCCGGATTCAATCACCCGGACAACCCGCATACCCAGAAGACCCTCATAGAACGCTATCGACCGATCGAGATCTGCGACGCTGAGTCCCGTGTGCTCCATCCGAGTGATCATGGGCAGAGTCTCGCCCGTGCAGGCGGGCAGGTGTCAAGGGAGGCCCCATGGTAAGCATCGATCTTTCCCGTCACCTCTACATCGTCACCGGTGCGGCCGGCGGAATAGGCGGCGCCTGCGTGGAGATGCTCGTCGACGCCGGGGCAACCGTTGTCGCGCTCGACATCAATAGCGAACGCCTGGGCGAGCTCTACGACTCCACTGATGCCGTCCATCACTTCTCAATCGATCTCAGGAATCCTCTCGCGGTAACCACGCTCTTCAAGCGGATAGAGGTGCTCATTGATGAGTCGCACCCCCGGGACAATCGACTCGAGCTCCGGGGACTCGTCCATTGCGCCGGCCTGATCTCGTACCGGAAGGGAGTTGGTGCTGTTCCGGATGACGAGTGGGACACGGTAATGGAGACCAATGTCCGGTCGGCTTTCCTCCTCTGCCGGGAGTGCATGGGCCTGATGCGGCAGGGGTCGATTGTGCTCTTCAGTTCGCTCGCGGCACTTGTCGGCGGGATTGAGGTGGGGATTCACTACACCGCGTCCAAGGCGGCCCTCATCGGCTTTGCCCGCACGCTGGCCAAGGAGGCCGGACCAAAGGGCATTCGGGTCAACGCACTCGCGCCGGGCATCATCGGCACGCGACCGGTGCTCGAGCAGATTGGCGATCACAAGGCGGAGTACGAGGCGAGCATACCCATGGGTCGCATTGGTGAGCCGGAAGACGTTGCTCGCGCCGTGCTCTACCTCTGCTCGGATCTCTCGAGCTACGTCACCGGACAGACCATCAGCATCAACGGAGGCATCTACATGGGGTAGCCATCAGACCATCCGAGCTCCATCGGTTCGTTGCCGCTTCACTCGCGGCTCGCGGCGTCCCGATCGCCGACGCTGACACTGCTGCACGTGTGATTGTGGATGCGAACCGGAAGGGTGTGGACAGCCATGGCGTTGTCCGACTCGCCCACTATCTACGCCGACTCGAGAACGGCACGATCAAGACCAATCCGGAGATCAGCGTCGAACGCCTTGCGCCCTCGGTGCTTCGCGTTGACGGAGACGATGCTCTTGGTCACGTCGTCATGACCCGGGCGGCGAATGAGACGATCGCGGCCGCCAAGGAGACGGGTGTCGCGACGGCCGTCGTGAGGAACTCGAGTCACTTTGGCATTGCCGGTCACTACGCAGACCTTGCGAGTCAGGCCGGATGCGCAGCCCTCGTCACCACCAGTTCCGATTCCTTCCTCATCCCCTTTGGTGCGGCGACACCGTTCTTTGGCACCAACCCCATCGCCTACGGATTCCCCACGAGTGGCCCGCCAATGATCCTCGACATGGCAACCACGACGATCCCCTACGGCAAGATCGATCTCGCGAAGAAGGAAGGGCAGAGCATTCCGGCCGAGTGGGGCTTTGACGCGGAGGGACATCCAACGACCGATCCGAACGCGATCGTGGGCTTGCATCCGGTGGCCGGACCCAAGGGAAGTGGACTTGCCGCAATCATCGATGTGTTCAGCAACCTCTTCGTGGGGGCCGCCTGGGGTCCGCATATCGTGAAGATGTACGGTCACATCGATCGTCCCCGAAAGCTTGGACACTTCATTACGGTCTGGGACCTTGAGGCGTTTGGTGAGATCGATGCGTTTCTGCACGAGATCGATACCATGATCGCCGAGCTTCACGCGCTTCCCAGGGCCGAGGGTGTGAAGCATGTCTACTACCCCGGCGAGCTCGAGGCCGAGCGTGCTGCCCATCGAGAGAAGAACGGCGTGCCGATCGCTGACGGCCTCTACGCTGAGCTGCAGGGTCTCGCGCGAGAGCTTGGAATCAGCCCAATCGAAACGATGGAGAAGAGCAATGATTGAAACGAGTCATCCCGCACCGGCACCCATCCCCTCGTGGGCGATTCGGGAGCGTCATCTGATTGATGTCATGAACGAGGCCGCCACGCTCTATCAGGCTCGCTACACCCGCGCAGACGGGACCCTCATCTGGCGGGACGAGTGGCCCGGGATGGATGGGTCGGACGACGGCTACGAGAGCTTCCACAACTGGCCGCTCTTCTACGCCCTTGGAGGCAGCGCGCATTTGCACGAGCAGAGCCGGATGCTCTGGGATGCTGTCACCCGCCAGTTCACCGCGTACGGTCAGGTCTACAACGAGTTCGACGCCTACTACGACTGGATGCATCACGGCGAGTCGAGTATCTACTTCTACTACTTTGGCCTCGCAGATCCCGATCGACATATCGATCGGGCACGCGCGCTTCGTTTCGCCGAGCTCTACTGCTCACCCGACTCGCCGAACTGGGATGCCGGCAGGAGAATGATCCGGTCGCCCATCACGGGGAGCAGGGGTCCCCGCTTTGAGAAC
>JANQQY010000016.1 GCA_028284845.1 Spirochaetales bacterium | reverse complement strand
TTTTTTGTACTGGCCACGCAGAATCCCATCGAGCATGAGGGGACTTATCCGCTTCCTGAGGCGCAGCTCGACCGTTTTGTCATGAAGATCTCGGTGACCTATCCGAATCCTGAGGAGGAGCTCGAGATTCTCCGGCGTGTCGGCAACGGGGATTCGGTCAAGCTCGAGACCGTATTGTTCACCAGCGATCTTCTTCGGCTCCACGAAACGGCGAGCCGTATTGAGGTGGACGAACGAATCCAGGAGTACATCGTCTCCCTTGTCATGAGCTCGCGTCGTCAGGGCGAGGTTCGCTCGTTCCATCGCTACGTCGAGTTCGGGGCCTCTCCCCGCGCGTCTATTTTTCTCTACCGATGTGCGAAGGTTCATGCGCTTTTTGAAGGAAGGCCATTTGTCTTGCCGGACGATGTGAAGGCGGTCGCTCCGTCGGTGCTTCGCCACCGAATTGTGCCGTCGTACGAGGCAGAGAGTGAGGATCTAACCTCGGACGATCTCGTCCAGCTTCTGCTGGGAACCGTCGCAGTACCCTGAGGCGTCCATGGAACGGGCTCGACTTCTCTCGAGCGTAAAGCGAATTCAACTCGTGGCGAGCAGGCTCGTGGAGAATCTGCTTGCCGGCGACTATAGGAGTGTCTTTCGAGGGCCGGGAATCGAGTTTGACGAGGTTCGCGAGTACGTTGATGGTGACGACGCGCGGCTCATCGACTGGAACGTGAGCTCGCGAATGGACGCGCCGTATACAAAGACATTCCGGGAAGAACGTGAGTTGACGCTGGTGCTCGTCGTTGATGTCTCCGCGAGTCTTCTCTCCGGCAGCCGCGGACGAATGCGCCATGAGCTGGTCGCCGAGCTCTTCGCTCTGGTCAGTCTTGCCGCCGCCGTGAACAACGACCGGGTCGGCTCTATCCTGTTTAGCGATCGAATTGAGGAGTGGACCTCGCCACGGAAGGGGAAGCGCCACGCGCTCAGGCTGGTCACCGATCTCGTTGGAGTCGAGCCGGCCGGCTCAGGGTCGGATCTTGCCCTCGCGCTTCGAACCACCGGCGAAGCCCTGAAGCGCCGCGGTGTGGTGGTGATTATCTCCGACTTCAAGACGCAGGGGTATATCCAGGATCTGACGCTCGTCAGCCGAAGGCACGATGTCATCGCGATCAGAGTGAGCGATCCCACCGACTACGAGTACCCGCAATCAGGGATTGTCCGGCTGCAGGACCCCGAGTCAGAGCGAACCATCGTCGCGAACGGAAGATCACGGCGATTCCGAGAGGAGTATACCGCCTTCTGGGAGGCCTCTCGGGACGAGTGGAGGCGGGAGTGTCAAAGGCGCGGCATTGGAACCCTCGAGATCTCAACGCGCGATGATCCGGCGACCGAGTTGATACGGTTCTTCGAGCGCAGGAGAGACCGGTGAAACGGGCGCTGATGGTGCTCTCCGCGCTCGTATGGGTGGTTGGGTTTATCACTGCTCAGGACCGAGTCGGGATCAACTACACCATTGTCGATACGCTCCGGCTTCCCACCTCGTCGTACGTTGGAGACATGGTTGAACTCCGATATCGGATCCAATCCGATGTTCTTCCCGATGCGGATTCGGGGGTCCCGGAGGTTCCATGGGGCGAGATCACGGAGATCGCAACGTTTGAGATCGAAGACGGATTTGAGCTTCGGATCGCGGCGGTTCCGTATGAGCCTGGGACACTCTTCTTCCCCGTGATCAATCTTGGTCGGTTGCAGATTGATGGTCTGAGCCTTGTTGTAGACTCGGCGCTCACCGACGATGATCTACTCGTCCCGGCCTACGGACCTCAGGTCGTTCCCGGCACACGTGCGATCCTCTTCTTGGGCGCCTTTGCGATCGTCTTCCCGCTTGCACTTATCGTGTTCTTGGTTGGCCCGGGACGTGCGATGCTCGAGAGGATGCGTGAGTGGCGAAGCGGTCGTGCGCCGCATCGGCAGCTCATGAGATCGATCGACGCCCTTGAGCAGAGCATCACCAACCAGAGCCCGCGAGAGTTCTACACGTCACTCGTGAACGCGCTTCAATCCCTCATGACGGACCGACTCGGGTTCGACTGCCGGTCGGCTACCTCGACCGAGCTTCGACTCTACCTGCCGGCGCTCGCCTCGCGGTCTCGCGCTCCTGCATACCTCACCGCGCCGCTGGGGGAGGTTCTTTCAGCGGCAGACCAGGCAAAGTTCGCGAAGGAGCGCATACGGCTGCGCGACCGTCGCGCCCACCTGGAACTCGTCCGAGAGGTTGCCGTCGGTCTTGAGGCCTCTCGCGTGGCTTCGAAGAGGAGGGCCCATGCTCCTCTTTGAGAGTCCCGCAACGCTTCTGCTTCTCGCCGTCGTGCCGTTTCTCGTCTATCTCAGACACTTCTGGCGTGGACGCGGCGGGCAGATTCGGTTTCCGTTCTCGATCTGGGGATCGGCTCGACGGTCGATTCGTGGTTCTGCGACACGAGTGGTCCGCGCTCTCTCGGCACTAGCGTTCTGGGCCGGTTTTGTGATCCTGCTTGTGGCGCTTGCGGGTCCGCAGGAAGTTCGTCGTGAGCGAGTCTTTATCACGAGGGGCATCGATATCATCTTTGTTCTCGATCAGTCGCCGA
>JANQQY010000127.1 GCA_028284845.1 Spirochaetales bacterium | reverse complement strand
TCCGATACCTACGCAACTACCGGGGCGCCGTGATTACATCGCTGGTTCTCTCCCTGATTGCGGCTGGAATGAACCTGATCCAGCCGGAGATCATCCAGCGCGCGGTCGACTCGGGCGTAGGTCAGGGGGAGTGGCGAACGGTGCTTTTCTCCTCTCTCGCCCTCTTTGGTAGCGCTGTTCTCGCCGGAGGACTGCACCTCCTAGCGGGAGTCCTGCTCGTTCGCGCCGGGCAGGGAATGAGCTTCGATGTTCGAAACGACCTATTCGCGAAGATCATGTCCTTCTCATTTGGCAACGTGGATCGATGGAGGACCGGGGAGTTGCTGGTCCGGTCGAATTCGGACGTCAACACCGTGCGTCAGTTTATTCGGCTGGGAATGCTCTTGATGATCCAGTCAATCCTCACGCTCGTTGTCAGTCTCATCTTTATGTACAACAAGAACCCCGACCTCAGCCGCGTCATGTTTATTCTCCTCCCGGGCACGTTCGCCATCTTCCTGATACTCGCCGCCTTCCTGCGGCCCATGGTGATGCGGGTGCGAGAACGGCTCGACGGTCTCAACAACACGATCCAGGAGAACCTCTCCGGCGCGAAGGTCGTCAGGGCGTTTGCGCAGCAGAAGTATGAAGAGGAGAAGTTCAACGACCGCAATGAGGCATTCCTCAAACTCTCCCTGAAGGTCGGCTACCTCTTTGGACTGGCGTTTCCGATGATCTTTTTCTTGGGACAGATGGCGCTCGTCTTGCCCACCTGGTTTGGCGGCTTGGAGGTCATTGAAGGAATCTACAATCCGGGCGGATTTGGTCTGACTCTTGGCGAGTTGCTCGCCTTCCAAGGGTACGCGCTACGAGCCGTCTGGCCCATCCTCGCACTCGGATTTACCCTTCAGATGCTGACGATGGCGATCGCCTCGGCGACTCGAATCAACGAGCTCCTCGCCGATACACCGTCGATCGAAGAGAAGTCATCGGCGACCTCGATCCCTCGGCTTGCAGGCAAGATCGAGTTTCGTGGCGTTGATTTTTCATACGGCGACGCCGACCTCGCGGTCGACTCAGTATCCCTTACGATCGCACCAGGGGAGAAGATAGGAATCCTGGGACGGACCGGCGCCGGGAAGAGCAGCCTCGCGGCTCTAATCCCCAGGTTCTACGACGCGGAGCACGGAAGTGTTCGCATAGACGGACAAGACGTACGGGAGCTCACGATGGAGACGCTTCGTGAACGGATCACCCTCGTCCTGCAGGAGAGCGTGCTGCTCGCCGGGACCATTCTGGAGAACATCGACTACGCGCGTCATGGCCGGCTCGAAGAGCCTGACGAGATCGTGCTCAACGCCGCCGAACTTGCGTGCGCAAGCGAGTTCATCGCGGCCAAGGAGAACGGCTGGCACGAGCACGTCGGTGAACGGGGAACGGGTCTCTCCGGAGGTCAACGTCAGCGGGTCGCGATAGCCCGGGCCATCGTCTCCGACCCAGACATCCTGATCTTGGACGATGTGACATCGGCTCTCGATTCTCAGACCGAAGCAACGATCGTTCGAAACCTCTACTCCAACCTTCAGCAGAACACCGTGATCATCATCAGTCAGAAGATTAATACGGTGATGATGGCCGACCGGATTCTGATCATGGACGAGGGGCGTATCGTCGCAGAGGGCACTCACTCGGAACTTCTCGAGTCGAATGAGATGTACAGGGAGATTCACGATACCCAGAGCGCGGAGCTTCGAGCATGAGCGGCCAAGAGCGGAGGCAGGAGCACGGTTCAGCCCGTAGTGCCGAGGGAGAGCGACGCGGCGGAGGCGCCGGCGCCGCCGGTCCAGGGCGATTCCGCGGGCGAGTCGAGCAGCCGAAAGACTTTCGTGGCGCACTCGGACGCCTTCTCCAAGCGTTTGGAAAGGAGTGGCGAGCCCTCGTCGTTGTGACGATAGGAATCATCGGCTATTCGGTATTGCGAGCACTCGGACCTGCAACGCTCGGCAGAGCGATCACCGAACACATTGAACTCAATCCGAGCGTGGAAGCGTTTGTCCGACAGATCATGGTCGTACTTGGCATCTACGGCGGCGCGTGGGGACTCGAGGCGATAGCCCGAGTGTTCACGGTTCGAGCGAGTAATCGGCTCGTCTTCCGACTACGGCGCGATTCATTCGCACATCTGCAACGACTTTCCATGTCGTTCTTCGAGAAACGTGGGGTGGGCGATGTGATCTCCCGCGTGACGAATGACATTGAGATGGTCTACAACGCGCTGACCAACGGGATGGCGGAACTCGTGGGGGGCCTCTTCTCGCTCGTCGTCACGCTCGTCGCCATGGTTGCGCTCGACTGGCGGCTCAGCCTTGTTGTGTTTGCCCTCCTCCCGCTCCTGATTTTTGTAACGCGGTTCATTGGGAAGAAGGTTCGGGAAGCGTTTCGAGACAATCAGGCGATGATCGGGGCTCTTAGTGCCAGCCTCAACGAGTCGATCTCGTCGGTGAAACTCATCAAGACCTTCCACAAAGAGACGGACACTCAATCTCGATTCCGGGACGTGAACTCCCGGGCGAGGGATGCCGGCACGCGGGCGGAGGTCGTCGCATTTGCCATTCACCCGATCATGCGGATCATCAACGGCATTGCTCAGGCGCTTGTCGTTGGCCTGGGTGGGTTTCTGGCGGTTCGTCTGGGTGGGACCTATACGGTGGGCCTCATCGCGGCCTTTCTCATCTACTCGACCAGGTTCTTCGAGCCGCTGCGCCAGATTACCCAGGTCTACAACCTGATTCAGTCTGCGCTGGCGGGAGCTGAGCGTATCTTTGAAGTTATGGACACACAGCCTGAGATCACCTCGAAACCGGGCGCAGACCGGCTTGATGAGGTTCGCGGAGATGTCGCGTTCGAAGAGGTTGAGTTTGGATACGAGCCGGAACAGACGGTCGTCCACAACATCAACCTTGAAGCAAAGAGCGGACAGGTTGTGGCGATTGTGGGTCCAACCGGCGCCGGCAAGACGACTCTCGTGAATCTGCTCTCCCGATTCTACGACGTTCGTGGCGGACGGATCACCGTGGACGGCGTGGATATTCGAGAGGCCGATGTCGACTCTCTTCGCACACAGATGGGTGTCGTCCTCCAAGAGCCCTACTTCTTCGCCGATACGATCATGGCGAATATCAAGTATGGGAAGCCCAAGGCCTCAGACGAGGAAGCCTACGCGGCTGCCGCTACCGCGGATGCAGATCACTTCATTCGCCGGCTTCCGGATGGCTACGAGACTCACTTGCTCGAGCGTGGCGCAAACCTCTCTGAGGGCGAGCGACAACTTCTGGCGATCGCGCGCGCAATACTCGCGAACCCGCGGATTCTCGTGCTGGACGAGGCGACGTCGAGCGTCGATTCACTCACCGAAGCAACGATTCAGAAGGGCCTTATGGCGCTCATGGAGGGCCGAACGAGCTTTATCATCGCTCACCGGCTCTCAACGATTCGGAATGCCGACCAGGTGGTTGTCCTCCACGATCATCAGATCGTGGAGCGCGGCACGCACGAAGAACTGATGGCGGCCGACGGGTTTTATTCCCGCCTCTATCGTATGCAGTTCGAGCGACCGGAGATCACGGAGGAGATGTCGATATGAAGATGATCGGGCTCATTGGAGGAATGAGCTGGGAGTCGTCGCTCGAGTACTACCGGATCATCAACGAAGAGGTAGCGGCGCACTTCTCCCGGGCGGGAGAGGGCGACCTCCATTCGGCTGAGGTCGTGATGGTCTCGCTGGACTTCGCCCCCATCGAGCGCATGCAGGCCGACGGGGAGTGGGCTGCCGCCGCGGACGCGATCATGCGGGCCGGCCGGCAATGCGTTGCAGCGGGCGCAGACTTCCTGGTTCTCTGCACCAATACGATGCACCTGGTTCTCCCTGACATTGAGCGCCGTGTGGGCGTTCCCTTTCTTCACATCGCAGACGCGGCAGCGTCGAGAGTCAAAGCGGCGCATGCACAAACGGTCGGCCTCCTGGGGACCCGATTCACGATGGAAGGGGACTTCTACGCCGGTCGCCTCGCAGATCATGGGCTCTCGGTGATCACGCCGGAGAGCTCAGATCGCGAGATCGTCGACCGTGTCATCTATGAGGAGCTCGTTCAGGGCAAGCTCTTGGAGGAGTCGAGGAAGGAGTACCGACGCATCATCGCGAGCCTCGTTGAAGCCGGTGCAGAGGGGATCATTGCCGGGTGCACCGAAATTGGACTACTGGTCAACCAAGAAGACTCGGCTGTCCCGCTCTTTGATACGACTCGTATTCACGCTGAAGAAGCCGTCCGCCATGCACTTGGGTCTCGCGCCTGATGGCGGAGCGGTTTGAGGAGATGCTCTCCGGCGGGCATCCAAACTCGCTTGGACGAACGGTCGAGGTCGTTGAGCGCGTACTGGATGATCGTTCGCGGGCGTCAGAACTCTTCGACTGTTACGAGAGCCCTGACGAGGTCGTACGCTTGCGGACGTCAAATGCGTGGAAGCGGCTGTCGCTTGAAGCCCCGGAACTCGTCATGGAGTTTGTCGACCGTTTCCTCTCCCGGATCACGCGCCTCGATCAGGCTTCGGCGCAGTGGACCCTCTCAGACCTCTTTCGAAACCTGGGAGACCGACTCAGCGCCGACCAGCGCGAGTTGGCGGCAGTTCACATGAAACGCAACCTCAGGCAACACGACGACTGGATCGTTCTGAACAGCACGATGAAGACACTGGGAGAATGGGCCGCCGGCGACATCGCGTTACGGAAGTGGCTCATCCCGGAGCTTCAGGAGCGTTCAACCGATGCACGCAAGAGCGTTGCAGGAACAGCCAGACGAATGCTCGCGGCACTCGAGTAGCATGGTAGAATCCAGCCGATGAACGGGACAACTCGCGCACTCTTGCAGAAGCTTGTGACCGCCCGCGGGCCATGCGGCCAAGAAGAAGAGGTGCTCGCCGTGTGTGTGGATTGGTTTGTCTCACACGGCCTTGAGGCGTGGCACGACGAAGCCGGGAACCTGATTTCGCGGATCGCGCCGGCGTCCGGATCGGCCCAATCGAACGATGATTCTGATTCAATCAAGGTCTTTATTCATGCCGATGAGATCTCCTTTATCATCAAGCGAATCCTCCCCGACGGAACCATCAAGCTGGCGACGCTTGGCAGCTTTGGGCCGGCCTTCCTGGGCCAGTTGCCGGTTGAGATCCTTGGAGATGCGGGAATCGTACCCGGAGTCTTGTCGCTTGGATCGTGGCACACGGGCGAGGAGACCGCCGATGTCTGGCACGCAAAACACGGCAACTATGACATCAATCAATACGAGATCATCACGGGAATGGATGGCGAGGCGCTCGTCGAGCGAGGCGTCCTTCCCGGAGCTCGCGTGGTAATCGCCGGACAGCATCGAACTCTCTGGGACATGGGACGACTCGTAGCCGGCTTCGCGCTCGACAACCGCGCTCCGATCACAGCCACTCTTGGGGCAGTCGAGATGTTGCTCGAGGGGCCGGCGCCCAGGTCGCCCGTCTACATCGTCTGTACGAGGGAGGAAGAACTCGGCTCAGGCACCGCAGGATTCGCGGCCGAGACGCTCCCCGGATCGCTAAGCCTCGCGGTCGATGTCTCCCCCGTCTCACCGGATGAGTACGGGAACGAGGTCGATCCCTACCCTACGGTCGGGCTCCGCGATGACTATGCGGTCTACAACAAAGATGTGGCGGATCGACTGGTAGCCCACGCGCTCGCGCTGGAGATGCTGCCCGGCATCGGCATTTTTGAGAACTACAGCTCGGATGCATCTGCCGCGAAACGATTGGGCAGGACTGCAAAAGCCGCACTGGTCGGCATCCCGATGGAGAACACCCACGGATACGAGATCATCCATACGGATGCGATCGAGAACACCGCTCTCCTTCTCGCCTCCTTTCTCCGCTCTCCGTCCGGTCCGGCGGACACACTCCAGGAGTGACCGGTGATCAAAACCGATGCGTTTGAGAAGGTTCACATTGAGTCCGCCGCGGAACTCCGGTCGTGGCTCTCAAAGAACTACTCGAGCACCGCGAGCGTCTGGATAGTCACCTGGAAGAAGCACACCGGGTCGAGATACGTCTCCACGAATGAAATCCTGGACGAGCTTCTCTGCTTTGGATGGATCGACGGGATTCGTCGCAAGCTCGATGACGATCGGACAATGCAGCTTATCTCCCAGCGACGGGTCCAGCACTGGGCGGGCAGCTACAAGGAGCGAGCGGCGCGCCTCGTGGCCGAAGGCCGAATGGAGGCGCCGGGAAGAGATGAACGAGGTTGATGCCCTTGTTGTCCCAACCGATCTTGAAGACGCATTAGAATCGCAGCCGCCGGCCGCGGAGAACTTCGCATCGAGCGCAGCCTCATACCGACGAAACCTGCTCCGTTGGGTTAAGCTCGCAAAGAAGCCTGAGACACGGGCGAAGAGAATTGAGAAGATCGTCGCGTTCGCACGGCGCAACGATCGAATCCCACAGATGTAGGAGGAAGAGCATGAAAGTGATTCCATACGTGAGTTTCAACGGAAACTGCGAAGAGGCAATGGCGTTCTATCAGCGCGAGCTCGACGGAAGCGTGGAAGTGACCCGGTTCGAAGAACTCCCGGCTGATGCGAACATCCCCATCAGCGAGAGCTGGAAGAAGAAGATCATGCACGGCGCGCTCACGCTCCCAACTGGTGCGATCATCTACTGTGGTGACACGTGGGAAGACGCACCCGTGACGTTCGGATCGAACACAACAATCCACATCCAGGTGGACACCGAATCGGACGTCGCTGGGATGGTGGATGCGCTCTCTGAAGGTGGCGAGGTGACAATGCCCGCCGAATCCACCTTCTGGGGATCAACCTACGGAAGCCTTGTCGACAAATATGGTGTCCATTGGGGCATCGAATTCGAGCATCCGGAATCCGAGTCGTAGACCTCGTATTAGCCGAAGCGACGAGACAGGAACATCGTGACACGAAGGAGATTCCCCGATTCCAAGACGCTCGCATCAATCTGCCGCTTCCTTGCTCGTTGCCGGGCAGCAACACATGAGGCTTGCTATTTCCAATTGGGAGACCTCATCTGGCGCATGGCGTACGCGCCCAACAAGTTCGACCTCGATCACGATCTCCGCGTGTGGACGGACAAACGTGGCGCGGTCGTTGGAGTCGCCCACTACCTGGCTCGTGAGCGCAACCCGGAACTCTTTCTGATGCCCGCGTGGTACGCCGAGTCAGATCAGGCTCTTGGTGACGAGATGGCCTCCTGGGTTCGAGATCGCGCTCTCCGCGACGGCGTCAAAGAGGTTGAGACGAGCTGCGTGAAGGGGTTCGCAGAGAAGGAGGCCTTCCTTGAGCGGCACGGGTTCCACTGCTTTGGCGACCCCTATGTGTTTATGGAGCGCTCGATCAAACGTATTCCCGACCTGCCCACCCTGCCGGTCGACTACGAGTTCTCGCCGGGCGACCCCGACACCCCACTCCCCGGGATTACCCGTTCGACCGACTTCGACTCCTTCTCGAGCGTTGCGACTGCTCCCTTCTACCGCCCCGACCTCGCGATCCGAGTGGCGTACCAGGCGAGGGAGATTGCAGCTGGCTGCATCTGCTGGCTTGATGAAGCAGGCTCAGTGGCGGAGTTCGAGCCCGTCGGGAGTGTGGAGGCACACCGGCGCAAGGGCCTCGCATCCGCAGTGATTGTCCGTGCTCTCCACAGGCTGCGCGAACTCGGTGTGTCGAAGGCCGTTGTTCGAACAGATGATTCGAACCTACCGGCGGTGGCCCTGTACGAGCGCCTTGGTTTTAAGACGACCGCTCGCGAACTCGGGTGGTCGCTCACTATCGAATAGAGTCGATCCCGGAGCGGGGAACCGCATACGAACGCCGTCGTGGTGAGGTAGCTATCGCCGGACCAGCGGTACCGCCCGATCTTGCCGTCAATCTGATGCCCCGCTACTTTCTCTGCATGGAATGGAAAGCGAGTCACATCCTCGTCCCAAGCCGCGACCTCGCCGGCAAGATCAGACGCGAACTGCAACAGGGCGCCAGGTTCGAAGAGCTCGCACGGCGCTACTCAACCTGCCCTTCAAAATCGAAGGGAGGCGACCTTGGCTGGTTCGGCGAAGGCAAGATGGTTCGAGAGTTCGAGCAGGCCTGCAGGAAGCTCGGAGTCGGGTCGTTATCAGACCCCGTGAAGACGCAGTTTGGGTATCACGTCATCAAGGTCACGGGGAAGCGATAACACTGGACTCGCGAACTGGGCCATCACCTGGAGGCCTGCTCCCGCGCTAAGCAATCGGAACCGCCTTGCGGAGCGCCACCTCTCGCGCGGCCCGCTGGCCGCTCTCGTACGCACCGTGTGCACCTCCGGCATCTGCCGCCAATGACGCGCCGGCGAAGTAGAGCTTCTGGTCGAGCGACGCCGCAAGGTCATCAACGACATGAAGCGGTGCACCGGGCTTGACGTAGTAGTAGGGACCCCGGGCGAACTCGTCTTCGGCCCAGTCCTGAGCAATGACGTCGGAAGCGCGCACCTTCGATCCGTCCACCACCGGCGCGAGCTCTGCCAGGCTCTGCTTGACGGCCTCATCGTGCGCCAGATTCCGGAAGCGTCTCGCGTATGGCCCGGTGATCCATCCGACGACCATCTGCCGGGTGGTTCCGGAATCGCCTTCGAGGTTCCGTCGCCACCACAAGGGGACGAGTTCGGCGTGCGGGATCTTACCTGAATCGTAGTTGGTCCTGATGGCCGTCTTCGGTGCAGGTATGAGCAGCTTGATGATGTCGAGCGCTTGGTGCGCCTCCATCGCCATTCGCTTCGCCTCGGGAAGCGACGGCTCAAACTCAAGCTCCTTGAGAATATTGATTGGCAAGGCGGTCACGACCTGCTGCGCACAGAACCTCCCACGGTTGGTGTGAATCACTACCTCTTCGCCGCTCCAGTCGACACGACGGACAACCGTCTCAAACTCAATCGCAAGGCCCCGAGCAAGGTGATCGAGTATCTGAACGTAACCATCCCGAATCAGGAAGTCGTGCTCTCCGTAGACCTCACCCCCGGCGATCTGGTGACGCAGATGGTTCACCAGATGCAGCGCAGATACTCTGTCAAGTGACTCGTAGTCCTTGGACCACTCCTCTACATATCTGGTTACCGCCGCGGGCAGACGCTTGAGGCGACCAAGGTAGTGGCGGAGACTCTCATCAACTCGCGGCTCCGGATACCGCCCGGCTCGAACGAACAGGCCGACGACTGCCATCGCAATTGATGTCGCCAAGCCGAGTTTCTGAGGCTCCGGTCGCATCTCCTGTATCTCGATACCAAGCTCCTTCGCGAGCGGATAGAGCAGATTGCTCTTCCCGTGAATCAACTCCCCGCCCCTTTCGAAGAGAAGGCCGTCTTCAAGTCGCTCGGACGAGAGCAGTCCTCCTATACGATCCCTTGCCTCGAGTATCACTACCTCCCTGCCGTGCGCATGGAGGGCACTGGCTGCTGAGAGCCCGGACATCCCCGCACCAATAACAATCACTTCGGCCTGCTTCATCTCATATCTCCTTTGCGATTCGTTGATCGCCATTAGGTCGTATGACCTAAATATAGGTCGATTGACCTAATTGGGCAAGTGAGTTAGTGTTCGCTGTGGCATCGACAAAAGAGCAGATCATCAGCGCCGCCAGAGAGGTGCTCATGCGCGGGGGCAGCGCGGCATTCTCCGTGCGCAAAGTGGCCCAAGCTGCCGGCATGAGCCTGGGCAATCTGCAGTACCACTTCGGCTCGAAGGTCGAGCTTCTTGGCGGTCTGCTTGACGCGGACATAGCCGAGTACAGAGGAATGTATGAGCAGATGCGCTTGGAGTCGGAAGAGGCCGGACGCAGGGGACGTGCGGCCCTCCACGGCTTTATTGCCTTGGCGTTGAATGATGTTCAGCTTCACGAGCAGACCGCGGTGTTCCGTGCTCTCTATTCGTTCACCGAGCCGGAGATCATTGAACGACTGCACACCTACTATGCGGAGCTCCACGGCCTTCTTCAGGAGGGGCTCGCTGCGCTCGCAGGGGTCCCGGTTGAATCGAGAGTCGTTGCCAGATCCTCCGCCATCCTGTTCCCCTATTTGGACGGATTTGATTCAACCGCTGAGCTCCTGGCGATCACACCGGCCGAGATATCGGATCTGCTGACCGAGATCGTTTGGTCAATTCTGCAATCGGAGGACAAGAAATGAGCGAGATCACGGGAACGTCAGAGCAACCCGAACCGTCCGGGCGACATGAGGAGCTCGACTTCGCGCGCGGGCTCGCCGTCCTGTTTATGGTTGCGGTGCACGTCCTACAACTCCTTACTACCGAACAGGTTCAGTCATCGGGCGTCGGGCTCGTTGTGGAGTTCCTTGGCGGCGTTCCCGCGGCACCTGTCTTTATGGTCGTACTCGGGGCGGGCCTGGTCTTCTCCAAACGAACCGATCCGAGGCGTCTGGTCGTGCGCGGGCTTTTGATCTTTGCACTCGGATACCTTCTGAATCTACTCCGAGGGGCGCTCCCGGCACTTCTTGGAGCGCTGGTCCTTAACGAGCCGGTCTACTACGAGTGGGCGGTGCTCGAACTCCTCTCCGTCGATATTCTGCAGTTTGCGGGTCTGACACTGATGTTCTTCTCGCTCGTGAAGAAGCTTCAGATTGGAATCTGGTGGCTCGTAGCGATCGGGCTGGTCCTTGGCGCAGGGGCGTATGTCCTTACTCCGGTCGACGTTCCATCGATCTGGCTCGGTGGGCTCACGGGCCTCATCTGGGGCTCCCATGAGGTTTCATTCTTTGCCTTCTTGAACTGGATCCCCTACCCGATCGCAGGGTACTGCCTTGGGTCGGCACTCCTTCGCGTGAAGGAGAAGCGAACCTTCTACCGCTACGGAGTGGTGATCGGGGCGACTGCCTGCGTCGTATTCTACGTCGTGCTCGAGCCGGTGCTTGGTCTCGACATTGGATTCCAGGACGAGTACTCCTACCCGCACCACCTTCTCCACGTGTCGGCGCTCTACCTTTCGCTCGTCCTGTTCTGGCTCAGCTTGCTCGCGATTATGCTCGAACGGATTCCCGCTGCCGTGCGACGAGTGATCGGAAGGTGGAGTCGAAACGTAACCCCCATCTACCTCATCCACTGGGTGATCCTTGGCTGGACGGCCATCTTGCTTGAAGGTTCGCTGGGACAGATAGGCTTCGTTGTCGCGGTGCTGGCAATCGGGGGTGTGAGTGCCTGGCTGGCGTCGATATGGACGAGCCGGAGCCGAGGGGCAGCTCGATCGTGAGTCCGAGCTGCCTCTCGCCAAGAACCTGACTGCTCTTACAAGCAGCGCGGAGCGGCGCGTCCACGAGCTCTACATCGATTACTACGAGAGAGCTCCATCGTTCGCGCTCGATTCCCGCGCGACAAGACGCTTCGGAGTTGAAGCTCCGGGTATTACTCTGTAATATTGTTGCGGGGAGTACAATGCCAAAGAAGCGAGAAGCCGTCGTCATCGTCCGACTGAAGAGCACAAAGAGCGGTCACTGCTACTACACGACAAAGAACCGTCGAACTCACCAGGAGAAGCTGGAGTTCAGCAAGTACGATCCAATCGTTCGCCAGCACGTGATCTACCGAGAGACCGGTAAACTATAAGGCGCCGTCCCGGCAGCTGAATCTCATCGAATGACCTCTGTCTCACAGCGGGATCAGAGAAGGTAGCCTCGATTAGGTCACTTGACCTAAACAGTAGAACCGAATACCTTGGCCATGACGCCTCACCCTTACTCGCGAGCAAAAACGTAGAGCCAGGGCCGATGAAACCGGAATCCGTAGCCGCCGGATTTGTGCTGCACAAAGAGCCGTTCGGCACCGTTGATCGTTACGATCACGTATCGGGAGTCGGTCTGGTCGCCTCCCAGATGCAGTAGGTGCCCAGCCGTCCATGTCCACGGACCATCCGTCTCGCCACCCGGCATGAAATGGATCCTTCTATCGAGTGAGTCGCCCTGCCACTGCTGCTCTCCGGG
>JANQQY010000118.1 GCA_028284845.1 Spirochaetales bacterium | reverse complement strand
ATCGAAGACGGGGCGTGGGCCGCGGAAGAGTGGAATCGGCTGACTGCGCATGGACGGGCGTTGCTGGCAGACGGGTCTGCAACGACGCCAGGCTTCTCGGATCAGCTCCGTAGCGTCCTTGCCGCTCACTCATCCGCTACAGAAGATGAGCAGTTGCTTCCTCTGTTTGATCCCGAGGCTCGGCCGCAATCGATTCTTGGGGAGTTCCGGCACGAGTACGAACTCCTGCAGGCCGTTGGTAGTGGCGACCTCGCTGAAACTCGCCGTGTCGTGGAGCAGGCGGTGGACGCGGGGCTCACGTTCATAGACGCGCCGCCAGGAAAAGCCGGCTCGTGGACTGGACGGGCCACGAGCCACCCCTCGATCCTCGCATTTCTCCTTGACTCCGGTTTCTCGCCGGACGTTCCGCACGGTCTACACAAGACTCCGGCAATTCACTGGGCCATTGTCAATAGAGAACCCGAGTCGTTGGACCTGCTTCTGGCGCATGGGGTGAACATTGAGGCAAGGGACCAAGAAGGGGATACGCCGTTGATGGAGTCCCTCCTGCGAGACGCACCGGATCTCGCCCAACGACTCATTGACGCCGGTGCCGATGTAAACGCACGCCGGAATAATGGCTACCATCCTCTTCTTGCTGCTTCGGGGAACGGTCGAATCGATCTGGTGCGGTCGCTGCTACGATATGGAGCTCGACGCGACGTAACGAGTAGTCAGGGGTACAACGCGCTTTTTATCTACGCCAATGCGGTCCACTTCACTCAGCTTGAGACGTTCTCCGCCGACGGTGGAGATCGATGGCGCGAGGTCGTTGATTTTGCGCCTTTGCTGGATGAGTTCATAGCGATGTTCCCGGACCTTCGACATCGACTGCCGAACGACCAAAGACCTTTGGTTTGGTTTCTAAGGATGTACGGCAGCCCGAAGCAGATCGCCTCTGAGCTTGAGTATCTGGAGTTCGAACATCCGTCGTATCAAATGGATGACTCTGCCGGCTACACTATCTCGCATGCACTGATCCGGCGCGGGCAGGTCGAGAATCTGCAGAGAGCGCTCGCATTTGCGGGCGACACGAACTACCAGCTCGACAACGGCTATCACATTCTCTACTTCGCATGCACAAACCCCGATCACTACTGGGCGATTCCGCCGCTCATTCAGGCCGGTGCAGATCCAAATCTGCGAGGGTACCGGGACTACCATTGCCTCACTGCGATTCTGGAGGATGGGGAGTTTCGGTTTGCCGTCGATTTTGTTGAACAGGGTGCAGACATCAATGTGCCCAACGCCCTTACCCGCAGACCGATGTCCACTGAGCTGTTCGACCAAGTGTTGAGAGCCGATCTTGGTACAGATACGCGCCGTGAACTCCTGGTGCGCCTAATCGATGCCGGCGCGCTCCTCATGGCCTACGATCGATTCGACCCGGAGTTCTGGTCGATGCCGTACCACGTCCTGACTCGGACAGATACGCTCGACCTTCAGCGAGATCTCGCCCGTTACGCCCGCGCGTCAGGACAAGATCTTGGGCCGGAGCTGAACGCGCGGATCGAGGATGGGGAATCGTCGTTCGGGATACCAGGACCGTGGGACGTCATCGAGATGACGCAGCGCACAACACATGGGGTATCCCGGTACGTCTCGCCCGACGGTACGATCGCATTCCGTGCTGAAGCCGCGATTGAGCGCATTGGACCCGACGAGGATCTCCCGTACCGTCTGGTTTTTGAGGAGCTGGACTTTGCGCGCTCCCGCCTCTATCTCGCCGGCGGGCTCT
>JANQQY010000013.1 GCA_028284845.1 Spirochaetales bacterium | reverse complement strand
CTGAGGAGACTCCGAACCGGCACGCAACGCCCGCGGACTCCTTACCGCAGGAACCGAGCTCCCTCTCGGAAGACGCTCCGGAAGCGACTCCGCTGCCCGGCGTCGCACTGCTTCTGGAAGGTCCGATTCCCGGATGGGGTATCGATGAGTTTGCGCCGGATCTCACCGCGTTCTGGAGCGGTGTCTATGCGGTGGAAGCAGCACGAATCGAGATCCGTCTCACCGAGTCGCCTCTTGACGAGACGGCGTCCTGGTCGGTCGAACCGTGTCCGCTTCCCCTTCGAGTAGAGGAACCTCTCTACTACCACGAGAATGCCTCCGGGTGGGCGCTTCTGTTTCGCGTCACCGGTGAGTTGCCGAACGGCGTCACTCCATGCTCGTACACCACTTCGTTCGCCTCGGCGTATCGGCTCTTCGCGAATTTGGAGCGGTCTGAGGGAAGACGTCCCCCCGCTTTCCCCGCCGTTTTGGAGTTCTGAAGAGCGTCTTTCATCTGCCGATACTCTAGAGTGATGACTTCGGCACGTTTGAACCATCGTTCGCTTCGACTTCTCAAGGCCGTTCTCCTGACGGCACTGATCTGGCCCGCCGGTTCTGCCATTGCACAGTCGGCACCTTCATCGCTCTTGATCGGTCCAAGCGACGTCCGAATCCAACAGACGATCGAAGGCGGCTACTACCTCTACGTGCGTCGTGCTGAGGGAATGGAGTCGATCCTCGTCACTGAGTCCACTGAGGCGCCCGATCACAGAGCGGCCACCTACGCCTTTCGCAATCCGGAGTATCACCCGGAGAACGGAAGTGAGCGCCGCATCCTGGACGGAGAGTTTCTCGAGTCGGATGGCAACTATCCGTTGATCGATTCGACTCCCGTCGACCATCCGGAGCTTGGCAAGGCGTTTCGCGTCTTTATTCCCTACGTCGTGGTCTTTGGCTATGAGTGGACCCGGAGCGGCCAGCTTCAGGTTCTGGACGGGACCTATCTAAGCGTCCGGGCGTTCGAGAAGCCGTACGCCGACTACTCAGGCGCCTATCAAGACAACCCATTTATCTTTCGTGTGACCCAGGCGCCGACGGTGACGGAGCGGCCGGAGTACATGCCTGAAGCCGTCTCACGACTTCGTGAGATCGCCGAGGAGAACGACGGCACCTCCGTTGAGGGTGACACCGATGAAGACGTGATCGCGACCATTGAGGATCTTGTCAGAAACACCGAATCGAGGTCGCTTGATCTTGTGCTTGCGCTCGACACAACGCAGAGCATGGAGGATAACGTTCCGAGCCTTCAGGCAAACCTCGTTCCCATGCTCGCAAAGTACGCGGAAGGGAAGGACGCCCTACGGGTTGGGTTGGTCTACTACCGTGACTATATGGAGGAGTACCTCACGCGGCGCGTGGATTTCCACGACGACCTGGGGTTCATCCAGCAGTCGGTTGATACCATCCGAGTTGCCGGGGGTCGTGACCTACCGGAGGCCGTGCATGAGGCGCTCTATACCGCAGTGGCCCGCTACGACTGGCAGGCAGAGGATCGAATTGTGGTGCTCGTAGGCGACGCTCCACCACACCCAAGTCCACGCGGCGCGATCACCGCTGAGCTCGTCCAGAATACCGCGCGCGACAGAAACGTCCAGATTCACACCATCATCCTGCCGAACTAGACGCAGGCGCTCGGATCAGTCCGACGCTGCAGAGTCAGACTCCTGAATCTCCGCCAGGAGCTTCTCAGAGAGAATCAACGGCCATTCCGGGAGGATCGCGCCTTCGGTCTCGTAGAGAGCCACCAGAGCCTCAAATCCTTCCGTTGCCTCTTCCGTGTTTCCACGCTTGTACTCAATAAACGCAATCTCGTATCCGGCGATCGCTGAAGAGGCCTGATCGTCCGCAAACCGCTCGCGCACGGCCTCGTAATAGGCGATTGCCGCGTCCCAGTTCTCCTGGTCCGCAGAGTCCTGCGCGCTCTGTATCAGTTCCGCCTGGCTGAGATCAGAAGGAATCTCGGTGGGAACCGTCTGACATGAGGCGATCACGAAGATCGTGAGAAAGGCGAGAGCAGCGAGCGCACGGTGTTTCATCGTTTCGAATGTACACCGTGGCTGTGGCTCCTATCAATCTGATCGTCCGGGCTACGACGGTGAATCTGCCGGTTCGTACACCTCGTCATTGATGGGTAGATTGCGCTTCAGGTCTTGGAGGAACTCTTCCTCGTCGCCCATCGGTTCGTACGCGTCGCATTCTTCCATGCTTCGGCGAATCACCGTGAAGTACTTGTAGAGCTTCTCGTCACCAAGACGCTTCTTCCATTTTCCTGCCGCGCATCGGACGCGCAGCACGTAGCGCGTATCGTCTCCAACGGGGCTCGGGACGAGTTTGCAGTTTTTGCAGTTCGCACAGTAGATCTTTCGCTTTGTTTCGGTTCGTGGTTCTGCCTGGGCAGTTCGACTCACTCGTTCCTCCTCATCCGACTCACTCTAAACATCGATCAGTTATGGACTTGAGTTTAGGGTGGGCCGCGTCTACACTCGCCGAAATGATCGCCACCTTCGTGAACGTCGCGACCGTCCTGATCGGCTCGGCCCTTGGGCTGCTTCTTCACCGGAGAATCGGCGAGCGGATCAGAACGGTTCTCTTTGTTGGAATAGGAACGATCACCCTCGTGCTCGGGATGTCGATGGCGCTCCAGGTTGAGCGAGTCCTCTACCTGGCGCTCTCCGTAGTCCTTGGCGGTTTGCTTGGAACGTGGTGGGGCGTCGAGAATGGAATCCTTCGACTAGGAGAGTTTCTCAAGAGCAGGTTTCAGCGAGAAGAGGGCGGTGAGTTTGCATACGGATTCCTCACAGCATCTGTGCTCTTCTGCGTTGGCGCGATGACGATCATTGGCAGTTTTCAGGCGGGCGTTGAGGGTAACTATCAGCTTATCTTCACGAAGTCGGTCATGGACGGATTTATGGCACTACTACTTGCGGCGTCCATGGGGATTGGCGTCATGTTCAGTGCTCTCGTGATCCTGATCTATCAGGGTGGGCTGACGCTTCTCTCAGTCTGGGTCAGTCCGTGGGTGAGTGAACTCATGTTGAGCGAGATCACGGCGGTGGGGGGCGCACTGATTCTGATGATTGGGATCAATCTGCTTGATCTCAAAAAGATCAGGACCGCCGACTACATCCCGGCGATCCTGGTAGTCATTGCTTTTGTTCTACTCGATCCTTGGATCCCGATCTAGCTCCAGACGACGTATCCTGGAACGAGTTCCTCCGCGAGCTCTGGATGTCGCGGGAGGACTCGTACGGCGAGTCCTTGACGTCCTGCTCTACCAAGCGAGACATTCGCGGTGAAGATGAACTCGCCGGTAGCTGAACCCGGTCCTTCAAGTTCCATCGCCGTTCTCTGTGACTCTGAGATCTCGCCGGTCATTGTCATTGCACCGCTATAGACCTCCACCGTTACATCCTCGGGCTTGAGCGCACCCAGACGCACAGTCGATCTAATCGCAATCTCCTGGCCAACGTGCAGCGATGAGTCGGGGAGAGCGGGTGCCTTTGTGACGGCAACCTCCTGCCAGGATGAACGCAGACGCTCCATGTATGCTGCCAGATCCTTCGCCGGCTTGTACTTGCCGCCGACGATTCGCTCTGCATTTGCAAGGGCGGGCTTGTAGAAGTAGTCGGCGTACTCCATGAGCATACGGTGGCTGGCAAACTCGGCGCCCAACTTCTGCATGCTCGACTTCATCATGCCTATCCATTCACGAGGAAGTTCGTCCCGGCCTCGATCATAGAACCTCGGTACTACCTCGCGCTCAAGCAGGTCGTAGAGCAGCTTGCTTTCGATTTCGTCCTGCTGCTCCTCGTCGTCATAGTGCTCTCCACTTCCGATCGCCCATCCGAGCGATGGATCGTAGCCCTCCGCCCACCAGCCATCGAGAATGGAGCAGTTCAGAACACCGTTGATTGCCGCTTTCATTCCGCTGGTGCCGCTCGCCTCCATTGGCCTTCGCGGCGTGTTCAGCCAGACGTCGCTACCGCTTACCATGTACTTGGCGATGCCCATATCGTAGTTCTCTAGGAAGACCAGCTTCCGCTGAATCTCCGGCTGCTGAGCGAAATGGACGATCTCCTTGATCAGATTCTTGCCGGCGACATCGTGCGGGTGAGCCTTGCCGCTGAAGATGATCTGCACCGGGTGCTCGCTGTTTGTTAGAAGGCGATAGAGTCGGTCCGGATCACGGAAGAGAAGCGTGGCGCGTTTGTAGGTCGCGAATCGTCGCGCGAAGCTCAGGGTCAACGCGTTGGGGTTGAGGACTTCGCCGGCGGCAGTGATGTCGCTCGGACTCATCCCGCGACGTTGGTACTGCTGCTGTAGTCGCTCTCGCGAGAACGCGACGAGTCGCTCCTTCCTTCGGATGTGCGTCCGCCACAGCTCTTCGTCGCTCACCCGGTCAATGCGATCCCAGATTTCCAGATAGGTCGGATCGTCGTAGAAGCGAGGGCCGAAGTAGCGGTCGAGAAGTTCAATCAGATCGTGATTCAACCAGGTTCGAACGTGTACGCCGTTCGTGATGCCCCGGATGGGGATCTCGTGCGTTGGGATCGACGGCCAGATGCTCTTCCACATCTCCTGGCTGACATCACCGTGCAGCTTGCTTACCGCGTTGTTGTACGATGAGAGCCTGATCGCGAGCACGGTCATACAGAAATGTTCGAGCTCATCGTTCGGGTTCTCGCGACCCAACGCCATGAAGTCGTGATACGAGATATCGATGCCTTCCACGATATTGTGGAAGTACTTCTGCATCAGCTCCGGCGCGAATCGCTCGTTTCCGGCGGGTACCGGCGTGTGCGTCGTGAACATATGGGTTGGTCGGACGGCCTCAATCGCCTCCTGGAGAGAGAGTGAGGTGCTCGTTACCAACTCGCGGATCCGTTCGATCGCGAGGAAAGCCGAATGTCCCTCGTTCATGTGAGCGACCGTGGCATTGATCCCGAGCGCTCTGAGGGCCCGCATGCCTCCAATGCCAAGAAGGAGCTCCTGACGTATTCGGTTCTCCTTGTCGCCGCCGTAGAGCATCGAGGTTATTCCGCGGAACTCCTCGGCATTCTCCTGGAGGTTGGTATCCAGCAGATAGAGCGACGATCGACCGATCGATACTTCCCAGATCTGCGCGATCACCAGCGATTCGCCCATCTGTACCGAGATGCGAATCGCCTCGCCGGCATCGTTTCTGCAAATCGAGACCGGCATGTTGTACCAATCGTTCTCCGGATACTGCTCCTGTTGGTAGCCGTCGGCATTCAAGTACTGCTGGAAGTAGCCCTGGCGATAGAGCAGCCCAACTCCAACAAGCGGCAAGCCAAGATCAGAGCTCGTCTTCATGTGATCGCCCGAAAGAACGCCAAGACCGCCGGAGTAGATGGGGAGGCTCACATCAAGGCCATACTCCATTGAGAAGTAAGCAACGACACCGTTCCCCTTCTCTCCGAACCAGGTCTCACCCTCCTTGTACGCCTTGAACTTCTCATGCACCCGGGAGAGCGCAGCGAGGTAGGAGTCATCTTTCGATAGCTCTTCGTAGCGCTCCTGGCTGACCATTCCCAAGAGGCGTGCCGGGTTCTGGCGCGATTCGATCCACAGGTCGTAGTCAAGCCGCATAAAGAGCATGACTGCATCGAAGTTCCAGCTCAGCCAAAGGTTATTCGCAAGTTCCTTCAGTGGTTTGAGAGGCTCGGGTATATCTGGTTCAACCGTGTACGTGACAATGTTCATTCTCATCTCCATCGGTCCGGCTCTGTTCTAAACCGGTTTAGTAGTCGAAGTCGGATACAGTAGATGCTATCAGGATATCTGTCAATGTTCGATGAGCTGCTCTGGAGGCTCGTCGATGATCGAGATGACCGTGCACGAGCCCGTCGTCGCGTTCAAGGCATCGATCTCCGCCACCGCCGCGCGTAGATCGTCTTCCTTCGCGGCGTGAGTGACCACGACGACCGGGGCGACCGCATCGGTGCCCTCCGGCATCTCATCCTGGTGGACGCTTGCGATGCTGATCCCGTGATCGCCGAACCGCCGCGCGATCTCTGAGAGCACGCCGGCTCGATCCTGCACCATCGCCCGAACGTAGTAACGCCCCACGATCGACCCAGGGGCGTTCTGCTGGACACTCTTGTTTTGATCCGGCCAGAGTCCCGACGCGGTGAAGATGGGAGCGTAGCTGCCGCTTGCGACGCTGATGATGTCTGCGACAATCGCGCCCGCGGTCGCCGACCCGCCCGCACCACGCCCGTAGTAGAGTGTGTGCCCCGTTGGGAATCCGTACGAGCTGACTGCGTTGAATGGCCCGCTCACCCAGGCGAGCGGGTGTCCCTTGCGTACGAAGCAGGGTCGCACGCGAAGTGACACGCCGTTCTCAGCTCGCTCTCCAATGGCGAGCAGTTTGGTGACATACCCCAGTCTCGAAGCCCAGGTGACGTCGGTGACATTCAGCGCGTCGATCCCGTCAATTGGGATCTGATCGTAGTCGACAGCGATTCCGAAAGCGAGGGATGCGAGGATGGCAATCTTGTGTGCGCTGTCGTGACCTCCCACATCGAGGCTCGGATCCGCCTCCGCTAGGCCGTCCCTCTGGGCCTCACCGAGCGCCTCCTCATAGGAGATGGATCGTCGATCCATCTCCGTCAGGATGTAGTTGCAGGTTCCGTTCACGATTCCGTAGAGGGCATCGATTCGGCTGCCCGCCAGACCATCCGTTATTGCGCGGATCAGCGGGATCCCTCCGCCGCAACTCGCTTCGAAGGCGAGCGTCACTCCATGCGATCGTGCGAGTGCATAGAGTTCCGGGCCGCGGTGCGCGAGAAGCGCCTTGTTCGCGGTGACGACATGCTTTCCGGCGGC
>JANQQY010000107.1 GCA_028284845.1 Spirochaetales bacterium | reverse complement strand
GCAGCTCTCCGCCGGCAACGACGCTCTCAGCGACTCTCTCTCGTGCGCTCGCACGCGGCGGGGCACAGGGGCTCCTCTATGCCCTGGATTCGCTCAGGTAGTCGGATTATACTCCCGCCGTAATGACCGAGCGATTGATTCGCATCCATCTCCCCGGGATTCTGCTCGTCTTTGCGCTCTTGATCGGGCTCCTTATCTACTTCGTTGTGCCGCCCGCGCGTGTCGCGCGAACCGCCTTCTTCCCCGGCACGGCGACGGATGCCCTGTCCGGAGAGCGGAGACTGGTGCCGCGTACTCCTGACGTGGAGCGTGAGATTGAGATCCTCTTGGAGGAGGTTCTCCTAGGCCCTTCGGACATCAATCATCGGCCGATCGTGCCACGTGGCACTTCCGCTCGATCAGTGATGATCCGAGACGATGCGGCCTACATCGATCTCACCGGGGACGCATTGGTGGAAGCGTCCGCGGCACACGCACAGATCCAGCTTGCAATGGATGCCCTTGAGCGGACTCTCACCTACAACTATCGGAACATCACTCGAGTAGAAATCACGATCGATGGAAGCGTTCCGTTCGCTCCCGGCGTTCGCCTTATCGGACGTTAAGCGTGGCGAGTGAAGGAATAAAGGCGTTGACAAAGAAAATCGCGACACTATACTTTGGAGAAGATCGAGATTTGGCACTACCTGCCTACTAAGCAAAGGAGAGGTGGATGAAACGGATTTTCATTCTACTGGTTATCGCGTTGGTCGCCGCAAGTGCCTTCGCCGCTGAGAACACACTAATCGACTTCACATTGCTAACCGGTGATGTGACCGTTGGAGACGGTGACACAGCTCAGCCGGAGAACAATCGGACGCTTGTCGACTTCGCCGAGGTTGCAGGAGCGAGCTTCACGGAAGAAGAGCGCAACCTGATGAAGTCATCCCTGTTTATTGAGAACTGGGAGGTCGACCTCAACTCTTCCGCACAGTCCGCCTTCACCCAGGCGAACAGCGTTGTTCGACTTGCAACGGTCAGGGACACCGCCGATCAGTTTGCCGGAGACCCGGTACTTGGTGCTCGCGTGAGCTTCCCGACTGAGCCGTGGAACTCTTATGCGTTTATTCGCCCGCCCTTTGAGATTCAGGCGTACGCGAACCCGACCGAGCTTCAGGGCGATCAGGTCGTGGCTATCCAGGGCGCACCGCAGGGAACCAAGTTCGAGGAAGGCTACGGCGTCATCAAGAACGTCGGCGTGCTGAAGCAGGTTGGAATCAATGTCTACGGGCTCAACTTCCCGCACAGCCTGACGATCGTCATGCAGGACGAGAACAATGAGCAGCACGAGATCTTCATGGGTTACCTCGAGTTCGACGGCTGGCGACAGCTCATCTGGGACAATCCCAACTACGTCACTGATGTCCGTGATCGCGAGCTTCGAACCTATCCGCTCTATCCGAATCTGCAGCCCATGATGAAGCTCGTCGGCTTCCGGGTGTACCGGGACGGATCGAACGTCGGCGGAGACTTCATCACCTACATCCGTGATGTAACTCTTATCTACGACGAGGCGCGCCTCCAGCTGCAGGAAGCTATCGATCACGATGGTCTCTGGCAGATTCTCGATCAGCGCGAAGATGAGCGACGCAGAGCTGAACTCGACCGACTTGGCAATCTGCAGGTTCTTCGGTTCATCGAACGTCAGCTTCAGTCACCTGAGACAGAAGATCTTCGAAGGACTGAAGACGCAGGTCAGAACTAAACACGCAAACGCGTTGTACGCCGCCCGGGCTTCCGGGCGGTTTTTTTTTGCTCTTAGAAGGTGTACGAGACGCCGGTCGAAAGGCGGAAGAGGAAGCTATCTGCCGAGACTTCGCCAAGAAGCGCGTTGGTGCCGAACATATAGATGCTCGATTCAAGGTCGAGCATGATGCGAAAGGCGTCAAAAAGGCTAAATGAAGCTTCGGTGCCGAGTACCAGGGAACCATAGCTCTGTTCAGTAGTCTCTGTTTCTACGAAGGTCTTTGATACCGCCTGATAGGCGAAATCGAGGACAACTCTATACGGGATGTTCTTCTGGAAGATATCAGTCTCAAGGCCGTACGCCGTGAATGAGTCTACGCGCTCTCCATCACTCGTCTGCGTGGTGTATCGTCTGGTGCGCAAGTAGACCGTTGGCAGGACGTTTGGAAGGTAGAAGCCGACGGAGAGTTCGCTCTGCTCCTGGATGTAGTCACCAGCTACAACTAGACGGCCGCTCAGACTGTTGTCGGACCTGAGTCCGATCTGAGCGATCCCTGGGACAAAGAGGCTCACGGTCGTTGAGAGACCTGATTGGACGAGCGTTCCGGGTGCATTGAACAGTCCAAAAAAGGGACCAAGCCGAAGACTGAAGAACTGATCTGTGTAGGTGAGCAGCGTATAGGCCAAGTTCTGGAGAATAGGATCCGACGCGTAGGAGAGCTCGAGCGTAAGGTCATCCGAAAGCTCCTGGCTGCCGACGGCCGAGATACCCCACAAGAACGATCCACCCGGCAGTCCCGTATCGGTACTCTCTCGGCCATCGGAGAAGTCCATGTTGGTAAGATCGAACATGACCCCGAGTTCAAATGCGGTTACGGAGCCCGCAGATAGAACGAGCGCCGTGAATACGAGAAGGCGAAGCGTGAGTCGGGTACGCATGATTGCTCCTAGAACTGGGTTCTGATTCCCACGTAGATGTCGACGATACTCGAAAGGTCGAACGGAAAGAGATTGAGGTTCGCTTTGAAGTCCCACACGACGCCCGCAGAGTTGATGGTAAGGAAGGGAGCGGCAATAACACTCAACTGCTGTTCAGTGCTTTCGGGCCGCAGTCGGATTCCAGACTCAAGCCCTCCAGACACGACGTTTGTCTGTATGTCTCCGGCTATGAGGCGGACGGTGATGTCGGTAGCGCCGCGCTCGTTGGTGAGTGCCTGGACGTAGTATTCAGGATGCCAGAAGAGCGTGAGCACAATCGACATAATGCCAATGTGGACACGAGGTTCAAAGAGGAAGTAGAAGTCGTCTATGTTCAGCGCGCCGTCAGCGCCTGGGGCCCAACGGGGAATTCCAATCTGCGTTAAGAATTCTCCTCCCTCGCCGGTGGAGTAGTAGAGGAGAACCCCGGCGCGGTAAGCGCCGGCAGAGGCTACGGGGAAGCTCGCGCCAAGGAAGGTTTCTGCCTTAAGCCGCTCAGTGTTGAAGGCCGCGCGTACATCGGTGGAGTAGAGCCCACGTCCAAGGTAGGCGTCCTGATAAATCCCTCCGTCCAGGTAGAGCCAGGGGGTAAGCGTGGGCAGCGTCACGAGGAGCCCCGTGCCGTCAATAACGTGAATGCCGTCGTAGACCACACCATCCGGGAAGTAGATGAGGCCACGAAAATCGCTTCCTACCAGATCGGTCCCGAACTGCTCCGGAAAGATGTCACCGTTCAGGATTCGATCCTGCTCACCTATGAAGTAGGTCGCGTTCAGAGGCAAGGAGAAGAGATCGCGCACGATTACGCTGGCGCTCTTGAGCCCCAGTCTCTCGTCAAGCGCGGCCGAAAGCGTCGCTTGGTCGTACGTTGCACCCGGAGTCGACTGCTGCTCGAGGTTTTCCGTATCGAGCGAGAAGCTGAGCTCACCGCCGAACTTGAATCCGCCGCCCAACTGGATCTCGATATCCGCCTGCGTCTGAAGCACAAAGAGCCCGTCGTCTAGAAAGCCGCGCGTCAGCAGTTGGAACCCGGGAATAGACACATTCGCCGCATCTGCTACGAGCGCGGACGTTAAGAGCACAACAATGATTGCGGCCAACTTGCGCATCAGAGCCTCCAGTCAAAAGGGTAGACCATTACAGTCATCGGGAACACCCATTGTCATTATCGAGCGCAATTACCTCCAGTTAAAGGCGGATATCAAAAAGCTTTGCTCTTGACAGTGCATCAGTCAGCAATAATATAAAGGTGATGAGCGACTACCTCGACCCGAACAACGAGGAACTGCTTCAAGACTTCTTTGCTGAGGCCGAGTCGCAGGTTGAGCAACTCGAAGCGAACATCCTCGTTCTGGAGCACGACAAACGAAGCAGAGACGCTGTCGACGAGATCTTTCGCGCGGCACACACCCTCAAGGGCGCCTCTGCCACCGTGCAGATGGACGAAATCACCAGATTCACTCACACGCTTGAGGATGTCTTTGATGAGATACGGACCACGAACGCCGGCGTTAGCGGCGATCTGGTCGACGTGCTCCTGACCGCCGTCGACACCATCAAGGGGAT
>JANQQY010000105.1 GCA_028284845.1 Spirochaetales bacterium | reverse complement strand
CGACGAGTGCGTCATCGAGTGTAGCCTAAACGCCGCAGACGACTTTGAGAGCACGCGGGGCGCGTCGCGCGAAGCACTCGTCCGCACGTTCCGAGCGACTCGCTCATCCGGAAGCGCGGCGCTGGGGATCTGCAGGGTCGCGCGCGACACCCTCGATATCTACGTCTCGAGTGCTCTCGCCGTCTGGGACTACGCGGCCGCCATCATCGTCCTTCGCGAAGTTGGTGGCGACTGGATCGTGATGCCGTCGACCGGCGCACCACTCTCCGCAGTCGCTCCGGAGATGCTCGACTCCGCCAAGGGGCCGTTTATAGGAGCGCGTCACGGTGATGTCCTCTCCGCGACCCGGAACGCGATCTTTGGCGGGGCGTAGCCTCGCACTCATCCGGCGACGTGTGAAATTGTGCTGCCGCCTCCCTTCGAAATGCGTAGGTTTACGAGAGGAGAGCGTATGATTCTGTTTATAGCGGGAGAGAGACTCAACGCTGAAGCCGCACGACGCATCGTTGATCGACCTGACGGATGTGAAGAGATCGAATCCTACGAGGTGGTCGATTTCGTGAACACGCATCGGACCTTCGCGGTCGCGTTGCGGATCGGCCTTTCCCTGGTGGCGGTCATTGCCACCATCGCCTCGATCGCACTCTGACCGTCGTCTCATCAACCCTTGGGTGGTGTCACGAACCTTGTTGCTCAGCTCCGCTTAACTCCAGTCTGGGGATCGGATTACAAGGAAATGCATAAGAGAGCTCGATGTGGGCGCAACTCGACGCCTGACAAGCAGATAGGGCGGCACGACCAACAAGCTCAGTGACACCACAGAATGATTGCCCGATCACGGGCGACTGAGTACCTTCTCCATGAGACTTTTTGGAGTAATTGAATGAAAAAGATAATTACTGCTCTTCTCATCGGTATGGCCACTCAGAGTATCGCTGCGGATCTGCTGATAGATGATTTCTCTCGTCCCGGCGTTTCTGCTCTTGGTACGCAGTGGCAAGGTTTCACCGACCGGGTCATGGGCGGTCGCTCGACGATTCAAGCAGGCTACGTGCAGGAGGGCGATGCGAACATCCTCGCGATGCGCGGCAACGTCTCTCTCGCGAACAATGGCGGCTTTG
This sequence comes from Spirochaetales bacterium, assembly GCA_028284845.1. Classification (GTDB taxonomy): domain Bacteria; phylum Spirochaetota; class Spirochaetia; order DSM-27196; family SLST01; genus SLST01. The sequence goes on along the minus strand of JANQQY010000105.1, from coordinate 2,019 downwards.
TCCAAGTTCGTCTCCCACTTGCAGACGGCAGGGTGTTCGATGCCTCTGAGTACGGCGGGATCGCCATCGAAGCTCGAGGTCGCGAGGGTTCCTACGCCGTCCACCTTCGTACAGTACGTGGACGCGCGCCCTGGCAATACCACGAGGCGGAACTCAACATTGGCGAGGAATGGAGCCGCATTGAGGTCCCCTTCTCCGCGTTCACCGCCGAATCGATGTTCGGCCGTGTAGACACGGATCAACTCATCTCGCTCGCCATCGTCGCAGGCAAGGTCGAGTTTTTTGCAGACATTGAGATTCGCAGGATCGAGTTCATTCGATAAGCATCCGCACCGAATGCGCAATTGCAATCCCTGACCATTTTGATTATCATTAAATCGATACTTTGTTATCGATTAGGAGAGCGTCATGAGGATCGCAGTCTTCTCAACGAAGAAGTGGGTGCGGGAGTCGTTCGATGCCAAGGCAGGGGAGTTTGCGTCCGCCCTTACCTACTTCGACGCGAAGCTCGGACCGGACACGGCGGTTCTGGCACGCGAGCACGACGCGGTCTGCGCCTTTGTAAACGATGATGTCGGTACCGAGGTCATCGACAAGCTTGCGGATGAGGGAGTCAAAATCGTCGCGATGCGATGTGCGGGCTTCAACAACGTGGACGTGAAGCGGGCGACCGAGCGCGGAATCGCAGTCGTTCGTGTCCCGGCCTACAGTCCCTATGCTGTAGCCGAGCATGCGCTGGGACTCATCCTCACGCTCAACCGACGATTCCATCGATCGTATGCCCGAGTTCGTGACGGAAACTTTGTCCTCGACGGCCTGCTTGGATTCGACTTGCACGGCAAGACGATCGGCGTGATTGGCACGGGCCGAATTGGCCGAGTCTTCGTGGATCTCGTCTCAGGCTTCGGGTGCAGGGTTCTCGCACACGATCCTTATCCGAACGAGGCGTGGGCTACGGAGAAGGGAGTCACCTACGCAACGCTTGAGCAGCTCTACGCGGAAAGCGACATCATCAACCTGCACTGCCCGCTGACCCACGGAACCTATCACATCATTAACACGTACGCGGTGCGTTCGATGAAAAAGGGTGTCATGATCATCAACACGAGCCGCGGGCCGCTCATCGATACCGACGCCGTGATCGATGGGCTCAAGAAAGGCATCGTTGGCTACCTCGGGCTCGATGTCTATGAGGAAGAGGGCGATCTGTTCTTCGAGGACTTCTCCGATCAGGTCATTCAGGATGATACTTTTGTAAGGTTGCAGACCTTTCCGAACGTTCTTATTACCGCCCATCAAGCCTTCTTCACGCGCGAAGCGATTGAAAACATCGCAGAAACGACCTTTCAGAACCTTCGTGAGGTGCGGGATTCGGGGACTTCGCAGAACGCGGTGCCGGAGTAGGACGCGACACCTTCTATGGACTCCCAGGCCTGATCGCACGACTCGGCTCCAACGATTTTCATGTGGTGGATCTGACTGGGACGCTCTACAATTAAGGAGTGTCCCAGCCAACCCACGTCTTCGACCTGGGGCCGGTAGAAGAGCCTGAGTCCGGACTACCGGAGCAAGGCGCCGCCGGAACCTACGCAGATTTCGACTCGCCGGCTCCACCGCGAACCGCAGAGGGTGTCCTCCAGACGATCCAGAGCATCAACCGCATCCGAGATCTCGACACGCTCCTGGAGCAGGTTCTCCTTCGCGCGCGACAATTGGTGCGCGCAGATGCCGGTACGATCTATCTCAAAGCCAAGAATCGGCTCTTCTTCAGCTACGTTCAGAACGACACGCTGTTCGCGGGCCAGACGCCTGACTCGCGCTACATCTACTCAGAGAACAGCATGCTGATCGATCGCTCGTCACTCGCAGGCTACGTGGCCTCCACGGGTGAGCCTCTGGTCATTGACGACGTCTACGACATCAAGAGCGGAGCGAGCTTCGCGTGGAACCCGGAGTTTGATACCAAATCGAATTATCGAACCCGTAGCATGCTGATCGTACCGCTCATGACTCGAGACG
>JANQQY010000098.1 GCA_028284845.1 Spirochaetales bacterium | reverse complement strand
TTGGAGCCGGGGCAGCCGGTCTTGCTGCCGGGATCGAGTTGCGGTCTCGAGGACACGAGGTTCTTGTGGTCGATCGAGAGTGTTCTCCCGGTGGCGTCCTCCGGCAGTGCATTCACAACGGGTTCGGGATTCATGAGTATGGCGAAGAGCTCACCGGGCCCGAGTACGCTGAACGCTACTCTGAGGAGTTTGCGGCGCACGACGGACGGTTCGTTGGCGATACAACCGTCCTCGACGTGAAACGGGACGGCAACGACTTCGTGACTCGGCTCCTCTCTCGGGCACACGGCATTGAACATGTGCGATCGCGATCTGTGGTCCTTGCGATGGGATCGCGGGAGCGAAATCGAGGTGGTATTCAGATTCCCGGGAGCCGACCCGCAGGTGTCATGACCGCCGGTGCGGCGCAGCGCCTCATCAACGTGGAAGGCCTTGTTCCCGGGAAACGTGTCGTAATCATCGGGAGCGGGGACATTGGGCTGATCATGGCACGTCGAATGAGGCTGGTCGGTGCCGAGGTGCCCGCGGTGATTGAGATCCAACCGGTGCCCTCCGGGATCAATCGAAACATCGTGCAGTGTCTGGACGATTTTTCGATCCCGCTCTATCTCGGGCATGTTGTCACGCGCATCGAGGGACGCGGTCGGGTCAATGCGGTCACCGTGGCACCCATCTCGAACGGCGTCGCCAGACCGGATCAGGCGTTTCGCATTGAGTGCGATACGGTCCTCCTCTCCGTTGGCCTTGTTCCTGAGAACGAACTCTCGCGGTCTTTGGGTGTGGCTCTTCATCCGCAGACGGGTGGACCACTTGTGAACTCGCGCCTGATGACGAGTGTTTCGGGCGTGTTTGCTGCCGGTAACGTCCTGCATATACATGATCTCGTTGATTATGTGGCCGAGGAATCAAGACGCTGCGGGGCAGCGGCAGCCGAGTACTTGGAAGGTGGGACGCTCCCACCTGAGCAAGAGATCGAGCTCATCACCGGCAGCAATGTACGTTACGTCGCGCCGGGCCGGCTCGACGTGACCAGGATGAACCAGATCTATCTCAGATCGCTCGTGGCACGTCCCGGTGCGACGGTCGAGGTGAGGGCCGACGGCGAGATCGTTCGTCGCGCGAGACAGCACCATGTGCAGCCTTCAGAGATGATTGAGATAGCGATCGACGGTGCAAAAATCTATGGTGCCGAGCGGGTTGAGGTCGCGATCGTATGATTGCTGAGAACCAACGGTTGATCCGAGTCAAGGAGGCGGGCGATCGCCTCACGTGCATTGTTTGTCCCATAGGATGCTCCATCGAAGTCGAACAGGCCGAAGACGGATCGATTGAAGTGAGCGGCAATAGGTGCAGGCGCGGTGAAGCATATGCGCGTGAAGAGTTCAGTGACCCACGACGGATCATAACGGGAACCTGCGCCGTTGACGGAGGTGAATGGGTCCGGGTGCCGGTTCGCAGCTCGGACGGAGTTCCCATCGAATCAATAGAGCGGTTTCTGAATGCGATGTACGAGTTGCGGCTCCATGTACCCATCGATCGCGGCGTGACCCTCGCCCGCGATCTAGGAGGGACCGGCGTCGATCTGATCGCCACCATGACAGTACGGAGGTCGTATGAGTGAGAGATGTGCCGTCGCCCTTGATCAAGGTACCACCAGTTCACGAGCCATCGTCTTTTCGTCTGACATCAGGGTGCTTGGTATGGCTCAGAGGGAGTTCACGCAACACTATCCTCAGCCGGGATGGGTAGAACACGATCCTCGTGAGATCTGGAGCTCGCAGCTCGAGGTGCTTCACGGTTCCCTCAAGAGTGCCGAGGTCTCCGCCCGTGACATCGCGGCGATAGGGATTACGAACCAGCGAGAGACAACGGTGGTCTGGGACAGATCCACGGGAGAACCGATTCACAATGCGATCGTCTGGCAGTGCAGAAGGACAGCGTCACTCTGTGATGCGCTCGTTCGAGACGGCCATGAAGAGATGATCCGAGAGAAGACCGGTCTTGTGATTGACGCCTATTTCAGCGGCACCAAGATAGCCTGGATCTTGGATCATGTACCGGGTGCGAGGTCACGCGCGGAGGCAGGTGAGCTCGCATTTGGCACGATCGACAGCTGGCTCATCTGGAATCTCAGCGGGGGATCCGTTCACGCCACGGACATGACCAATGCGGCACGTACCATGTTGTTCAACATTCATACGCTCGACTGGGATGAGACACTTCTCGATCTCATCCGAGTACCGCGCCAGATGCTTCCGCGAGTCACCTCGTCTTCTGAGGTCGTCGCCACCACCGCTCCATCGATCTTTCCGGGCGCTTCCGTCGAGATCGCCGGGATTGCCGGCGACCAGCATGCAGCACTCTTTGGACAGACCTGTTTTGACTCGGGGACCGTCAAGAACACCTATGGGACAGGATGTTTTGTCCTTGCCAACACCGGTGACTCCGCCGTCGAAAGCAAACATCGGCTCCTCACGACCCCGGCGTGGAGCGCGGCGGGAAGCGTGACCTACGCTCTGGAGGGAAGCATCTTTATTGGCGGAGCAGCGGTGCAGTGGCTTCGTGACGCGATGAAACTCGTTGCGAATGCTGCTGAGACCGAGTACTTCGCGACTCAGGTCTCGGACTCGGCAGGCGTCTATCTTGTCCCCGCCTTTGTGGGACTCGGTGCTCCTTACTGGGATAGTTACGCACGTGGTGGCGTTCTTGGCCTCACCGCCGGTACCGGTCGGAACCATCTGATTCGCGCCACACTCGAAGCGATTGCCTACCAGAGCCGCGATGTCATTGATGCGATGGCTGCGGACGGCGGTGTCGACCTTACGACGCTTCGTGTAGATGGAGGTGCGAGCGCGAACGACTTCCTGATGCAGTTCCAGGCCGACATCCTGGGAATCCCGGTAGAACGCCCGGTGGTCGCGGAGACAACCGCCCTTGGTGCTGCCTATCTCGCCGGGCTTGCGACGGGATTCTGGGAGTCGCAAGAGGAGATTCGCTCTGCCTGGCAGCTCGACAAACGCTTTGATCCCACGATGTCTTCCGATCAGCGAGAATCGCTCTACGCGGGTTGGCAGAAAGCGGTCGAACGGGTTCAGGGATGGGCCGATGAGTAGTCACGTCGTCATTGTTGGTGGCGGGGGGACGGGCGCGGCGCTCCTGCACGACCTGACCTTACGTGGGATTTCGGCGACGCTCTTCGAACGTGGAGAGTTCACGAGTGGTACGACAGGACGGCATCACGGGCAGCTTCACTCGGGTGCACGATACGCCGTTGGGGATGTAGAGATCGCCCGTGAGTGCATGGATGAGGTGAAGGTCCTCCAGCGCATTGCCCCTGAGTCCATTGAGATGAACTACGGACTCTTCCTGGCACTGAACGATGACGACGCGGAGTACGGACCACGATTTATTGAATCCTGCGGTGAAGCGGGAATCAGTGCGCGTCGGGTCGAAACCACCCAGGCGCTTCGGATGGAACCCGGAATCAATCCCAACGCCCGGTACGCGGTGGTTGTTCCCGACGGAACGCTCGATGCCTATCGACTACCCATGCAGTTTTTGGCCACTGCCCGCCAAGCCGGTGCAATAGCTCGTTCATTCTGTGAGGTAACAGGAATTCAGTCTCATGCGGGAAACGTCACCGGCGTTGAGATCTACGATCATCGGGCAGGCGACACCGAGGTCATTTCAGCAGACATCGTTGTGAACGCGGGCGGTCCGTGGGCCGGGAAGGTTGCTGCATTGGCGGGAGTCGATCTGCCGATCACACCTGCTCCTGGGACGATGGTCGCGGTTAAGGGGAGGCTCTGCAACATGGTGGTAAGCCATCTGCATCCGCCGGGCGACGGCGACATCATCGTACCCCAGCGCGGGACCAGTGCCATAGGATCTACTCAGTGGGAGACCGACGACCCGGATGGGGCACGGACCCCCGAGGACGATGTGCGATGGCTTTTGAACCGAGCTGATGATCTCCTTCCGGAGTTCTCCAAAGCGCCATTTCACGCCGCTTGGACCGCCGCACGGCCACTGGCAGGAAGATCGGATGCCGGCGGCAGGTCGTTGAGCCGTGACTTTGAGGTGATCTCCCACGAGTCGTCCGGCGTTGCCGGGTTGTTCAGCATCACCGGCGGGAAGGCGACAGTGCTTCGCGCCATGGCGGAGGCGGCGGCAGACGAAGTGGCGGCCATGCTGGGAGTCGACGCACCGTGCGTCACGGCCGAGCACCCTCTTCTGTCGCACCGGGACTACTTTCGGAGGCCGGCATGATACGGCGCCGCGTGCGGATTCGACGGACGGACGGCTCGCTTGATGAGTTCACGGTGGAGGCCGGGGAGTTCACCTCGCTCGTCGACGGCCTTGAGGAGATTCGCTCTTCAAACGACAGCTCGCTTCTTTATCGACACTCGTGTCATCACGGATCGTGCGGGACATGTGGCGTCCTCGTGGACGGTGAACGGCGACTCGCCTGCCTCACGCGACTCGCAGAGCTACCGGACGGCGCCACGTTGGAACCTCTCCCTCCGTTCGACGTCATTGGAGACTTGGCCGTTGATCCCGTCTCGCTCTACGAAGACTTTCCGGAAGAGGCTTCCTACCTCCGGCCAAGCGAAGTCCACCAGGACGCGAAGGTGCCGGAAGAGCTTGTTGATCAGGGTCGGGACGAGTTCCAGCGGTTTGAGAACTGCATTGAATGTGGAATTTGTGTCTCCTCGTGTCCGGTGACGCGACGCTTCATGGGCCCGGCCGCCCTCGCGGCCTATGGTAGGGAGCTGGAGAAGCGACCGGAGCGCGAGTCTGAGTTGCTTCCGGAGGTCGATCGCGACTCCGGT
>JANQQY010000090.1 GCA_028284845.1 Spirochaetales bacterium | reverse complement strand
AAGCCCTCGGACCGTAACGTGCTGGTCGGCCGCAATGGCGGATCGGACATCTGGAAGGTAGACCGGACTGCCGTTCACCGCACTCCTACTGAGCTCCTGTAGCGTCATAAATACTCCTTTGTCAGACGGGTCCGGCTAGAACGCCTCGTCTATGGCGTCTGCGCGTTCCTTCCACGACGCCGCGAGGTAGACCAGCGGCGTGTCTAGGATCGCAACGGCGGCCTTCACGACGAAGGTCGTCAGGACAATCTCGATCAAGACCGACGTTGGGACGGTCCCTACGAAGGCAAGCACCGCAAAGACGATCGAATCGATCAACTGACTCACGAGCGTGCTCCCATTGTTGCGCACCCAGATGAATCGTCGGCCGGGAAGAAGTCGCATCCAAAAGTGATAGGCCCAGACGTCGTGAAACTGGCTCAGGAGATAGGCGGCCAACGATGCGCCGGTGATTCGCGGAAGGAGCGTGAAAATCGCCTCCAGATGAGGCTGCGCGAAGTCCGCCTCGCCCGGCTCAAAGAGAAGCGCGAGATTCATCAGTCCGACCGCGGCGATGATCGCGACAAATCCAATCACGACCGACTTGCGGGCAGCTGACTTCCCGTGATTCTCCGAAAGGATGTCCGTCACGAGAAATGATGATGCGTAGACGATGTTCCCAAGCGTGGCGGTGAGCCCGAGAATCTCAACGTACTTCACCACCTGGATGTTGGCGACGATAACCGCGACCGGGATCCAGATGTAGAGCCCCAGTTTTCCCAGGAAGCGGTAGAGACCAAGAATAATCGCGAAGTTCGCGATGAGCATGAGAATCCAGAGGAGTTCCGTCGTCACGAAGCGTGCCCCTACGCGTCCTCGCCGAATGCGCGACCGAGCGCCTTGGGAGCAACAGCCTTTCCAACAAATCCGACGAGAACGAACAACGTGATGAGATAGGGCAACATGCTCATGATCTGCGTGGGGATTGCCTGCGTTCGCAGCCCTAGGAAGACGACGAGCGCCTGCGAGAAGCCAAACAAGAGACAGGCCAGCACGGCTCCCTGTGGTTTCCACTTCCCAAAGATCATTGCGGCGAGCGCGATAAAACCTTGACCAGAGATCAGTCCTGGTCGGAACTGAGAAACGATGGCGATACTAAGGGTCGCACCGCCAAACCCTGCCAGTACGCCGGAGCCGATGACCGCGAAGTAACGAACGCGGCGAACGTGGATGCCAAGAGTGTCGGCCGCCTCCGGATGCTGCCCTACGGAGCGTATTCGAAGCCCTATCTTCGTTCGATAGAGGAGAAACCAGACGACGGCAACCATGATCAGCGCGAGGTATGCCGTCGCGTACCGGTTGAGCACGAGTTCGAAGAAGGTATTGCTCCCGAAGAGTGGATCGAGCGGCCGCGGAATCTTGTTGGCGAGGTCGAGCGACCGAGTCTGCGTTGCTCCGTCAAAGACGAGCCGGCTCACGAAATAGGAGAGGCCTGGGCCTAAGAAGTTGATCGCGATCCCGGAGACCACGTGATCCGCATTGAACGTGACGCAGGCGACGGCGTGGAGTAATCCAAAGCTACCCGCAGCGACACCCGCGGCGAGGAACCCAATCCAGGGATTGCCGGAGTAGAAGCCGACGGTCGCAGCCGTAAACGCACCAACAACCATCATTCCCTCAAGACCGATGTTCACAACGCCCGAGTTCTCAGACATCGTCCCGCCGAGGGAAGTAAAAATGATGGGCGACGCGTACATCATCGTCTGACCAATAAGGAAGGCGATACTAAGCCACATCGGTTACCTCCTTCTTGGCCTTGGCCCGCTCTCGCGCCTTGATGATCACTCGGATCAGGTTCGGAATGGCAATGAAGAAAATGATCGTTCCAATAACGATATCTATGATTTCAGAGGGCGCACCCATGCGTGCCTGCAGCCGACCGCCACCGTGGACGAGTCCGCCAAAGAGGAGACCGGCAAAGATGTTGCCGTAGGCGGTCGTATTCCCGATCAGAGCAACGGCGATTCCATCAAAGCCGTTGCCTTCCATAACGGCGAGTTTGGTGATCTCCTGAGTTCGGCCCATTACCTGAAGCCCTCCACTCAGCGCCGCGATTGCACCTGCAATCGCCATACTGATCACCATACTTCGGTTGACGTTGATCCCGCCGTACTCAGCCGCATCTCGGTTGAATCCAACAGCGCGCAGTTCGTAGCCGAGCGTCGTCTTGTTCAGAATGAACCAGATCAAGACAACAACGAGAACCGAAACGACGATACCCCAGTTGATCTCCGCACGTAGTAGCTCAGCAAAGAAGCTACCCGCGTTCTCTCGCCGCCAGGCGAGTCCAACATCGCTCATCTTCCAGGCGCCAAGAATGTCAATTCGCGCGGAATCAAGAATTTTGTAGCTGGCCTCACTCTCCGGCCGTTGCACGCTCGGCAGACTCACAATGAAGTTGTTCAGATAGAACGCGATCCAATTGAGCATGATGGTCGCTATGACCTCGTGGACGCCAAAGCGTGCCTTGAGGTATCCGGCAAGCCCACCCCAGGCTGCACCCGCCATGGCCGCGGCGATCATCACGAAGGGTATGTGCAGAATCGGCGGCAACGACACCGAGAATCCGAGCAGGGCTGCGGTCAGGCCTCCAATAAGAAACTGACCCTCCGCACCTATGTTGAAGAGTCCAGTCCGAAAGGCGAAGGTGACGGAGAGTCCGGTAAGGACGATTGGCGTGGAACGCACGATCGCAGTGGCGATATTCCGTGGGCCGGAGAAGATACCGGCCAGGATCTCCCCGTACGCTCGGAATGGATTGTACCCGGCCACGACAAGAATGATGGCGCCAACGAGCACGCCAACGACAATTGAGAGCAGCGCGAAGGCAAACGGGTTGTTGAGAAGCGCTGCGCCTTTATTCTTTGCGTCAGTCAAGGCTTCCTCCTGCCATCAACAATCCAAGCTGGTGTTCGTCTACTTCTCCCGATGCAAACACGCCCACGATACGACCCTCGAAGATGACAGCAATCCGGTCGGAGACATTCATGACCTCGTCAAGGTCGAGCGACACGAGGAGGACCGCCTTGCCGCGGTCGCGCTGATCGACCAATGATCGATGGACGTACTCAATGGCGCCCACGTCGAGGCCTCGTGTCGGTTGCGAGGCGATGAGAATTTCCGGATCGTGACTGACCTCGCGAGCGATGATCACCTTTTGCTGGTTCCCGCCGGAGAGCGATCCGGCGAGGTAGGAGGGCTCCGGCGGTCGAACGTCAAACTTCTCAATCAACTCGCCCGCGTGCTCACCGATGACTTCTTGCTGGAGGATACCCCTTCGCGCGAACGGTTCATCGTCATGGGTCCCCAACACCATGTTCTCGGCCACCGTGTATTCGAGCACGAGGCCACGACGCTGGCGATCCTCCGGAATGGATGATATTCGTCTGTCGAAAATCTGCTTGGGAGTCAGATTGGTAATGGCACTCCCCTTCATCTCGATGGTGCCGGACTCAACGTGGCGAACACCGACCAGTGCCTCCACGAGCTGCGACTGTCCGTTTCCGTCGACTTCTGCTATCCCCAGAATCTCTCCAGCTCGAACGTCGAGTGAGAGTCCGCGAACCGCAGGAAGCTCTCGACTGTTGTTCACGTGCAGATCGCTGATCCGGAGCGTAACCTCTTGTGGTTGAGCCGGCTCTTTCTCCACGGTCAGGTTTACTTCCCGCCCGACCATCATTGATGCAAGCTCCTGCTGACTAGTCGAACCGACCTCCACGGTGTCGATCACCCTACCGCGCCGGATGATGGTGCAACGGTCGCTGACAGCCTTAATCTCGCGCAGCTTGTGCGTGATGATGATGATCGTCTTCCCCTGCTCGACGAGGCCTCGCATGATCGCAATAAGCTCTTCGATCTCTTGCGGGGTGAGTACGGCCGTCGGCTCGTCCAGGATCAAGACATCCGCATTTCTATAGAGAGCCTTCAGGATCTCGACACGTTGTTGCGTTCCAACGCTCACATCCTGGATTAGTGCATCAGGGTCGACATCAAGGCCGTACCGATGGCTCAATTCGCCCACAGCCTCAGACGCTTCGCGCTCCTTGAGTATCCCAAACGGCCCGGTGATCTCGCTCCCAAGGACAATGTTTTGCGCGATTGAAAACGGCTCCACAAGCTTGAAGTGCTGGTGGACCATCCCAATGCCGTTCGCGATCGCGTCTGCCGGCTCTCGAATTGAGACAGGGGCACCATCGAGCAAGACCTCACCCGAGTCGGCCGGATAGAGCCCATAAAGAACATTCATCAGTGTGGTCTTGCCTGCTCCGTTCTCTCCCAGAAGAGCGTGTATCTCCTGAGGGCGAACCGAGAGCGAAATCGTGTCGTTCGCAACGGTCGGACCAAACGTCTTGGTAATGTTCCGCATTTCAATCCGCGGAACGCTGTCTGTCATAGCTACCTCTCGGGATAAAAGAATGGGGACCGGACGGTCCCCATTTCTTTGAGTGCTGCCTGCTTACTCGTATCCCATCTCGCCGAAGCTTGCTTCGTCGAAGGGAACAGAAATCTCACCATCGATGATCATCTGGCTGAGATCGTCAACCTCTGCGAGAAGATCTGCTGGAACGTGGATGTCTGAGGTCGGAGCAACGCCAACGCCCTCGTTCGCGAGGTTAAAGAGGAAGGTCTCCCCACCGGGGAAGACTCCGTCCTGAAGGGTCGCTGAAATCTGGAAGATCGCGCTGTCAACCCGCTTCATTGCTGAGGTCATCACGTGATCCGGCGCGAGGTAGTTCTGATCCCGGTCTACGCCAATTGCCCAGAGGTCCTGCTCTCGAGCGGCCTCAATAACACCGTCACCAACGAGCCCTGCGGCTGCAAAGATGATGTCCGCACCCTCGAGGTACATCTGGGTTGCGATCGACTTGCCAATCGCGGCATCGGTGAAGCTGTCCGCATACTGCCTGAGCACGGTGACTTCAGGGTTCGCGTACTGGACGCCGGCGTGGAATCCGTAGTCAAAGCCGTCAATAACCGCTCCGGCAATGCCGCCCACAAATCCGACGGTGCCGGTCTCAGTCATCTTGCCTGCGATGTAGCCGACGAGGAAAGACGGTTCCTGCGCGGCAAAGACAACGCCAACGAGGTTGTCGGGTGTGTCGGCATACGCAAAGTCGATGATCGCGTAATTGGTGTCCGGGTTCGCGGTCGCGGCCTCAAGGATCGCATCCGCCATCAGGAAGCCAACGCCCCAAATGAGGTCCTTGCCGGTGTCGTACATGGTATCCATGTTCGGACCGTAATCGGAACCCTGTCCCGACTCGAGGTACGAGACCTCAATGCCAAGTTCGGATTCTGCTCGCTGGAGACCCTCCCACGCTGACTGGTTGAACGAGTTGTCGTTCACACCACCAACATCGGTGACCATGCCAACAGAGATGGTGTCGTCGTCGGCCTCTGGTTCCGCAGCAGCAAATGCTCCCGCCCCGACAAAGACAAGCAATACGATGCTTGCGAGAAGTGCATTGATACGTTTCACAGTTCCTCCTTGTGAATTCCTGTACTGCTGACCACAATAGATATGGCGAAGTCCATTGTCAATTAGAGTGAGACTCTTCGGCCGTTATCACTGAGCCGTCTGTTGAGATAGTTGTGGTCGAGTTCCAGGTCGTCGGCGAGCGCCGCGAGTTGGCTGAAGCTGATTGCGTTGAGGTCGAGATAGACGTACAGGAGGGCTCGCTCCGCGATGCAATCGACGCGCAACGCGTTCAGGTTGAACTCCTCTTTTCCCTTGTATCGTCGCTGGAAATCGGCGGCGAGTTCGGACTTCTCGCTCCGATTTGCGATTAAGGAGAGCTCGTTTCGCAGAGGCGACGGATTGCCCCTGCTCGCCTCATCGCCCAGGGGCTTTAACACGAGGAACGCGTACTCCTTGCCGGGCAGATAGTGGTGCTCATCACAGCGTGTGCAGTAGTTCGGCTCGCGCGGATCGTCCTTCTCTACGTCACCTCCAATGATGATCAACGGGTCGAAGTAGAGGGCCGGACACTCGACTCCGTCAACACGGTAGTAGCGGTAGGTGTAGAAGCTGTCGGCGAGGCAATCCGGGTGCTCGCAGTAGGCGGTGAGCGGAAAGACATCTGTCGAGACCTCGAGAAGAAGGCGTGCTGTGGCGTTGAAGATCTCGCGACGGAAGTTGAGGATAAGCGTGGGGAAGATAAAGACGAGGCCACGCTCTCGACTCTCGCGATTGATGACGTATGCGAGTCGCTCGTCGTAGAAGCTCGCCTCGTCGATGATCCACGTGCCGTGGGTGGGGTGGTCGGCGATCAGCGCCTCAAGGTCAAAGCTGTTTGATATCCGCGCGATGTCGTCACCGCATCGTTCGTAGCCGCCGCGAAAGGCGAGCGCGTCATCCGGGTAGTCGACAAATCGTGCCGAATCAAGACGCGAGCGAACCACAAAGACACGGCGGCGATCCGCTGTCCCGGTTGAGGTGAGCAAGGCAAGCTCATCAGACTTCTCCAGCGCCACTCTGGAATCACGCCAGACTCGCGATGAATACTCGGTCTTTCCAGACCCCATTGGACCAATCACGAGAATCCGCCGAGCCGGACGGGTGAAGTCGAAGTGGTTGAACGAGTGATGAATCCGGAACTCCGGGAATCCAAGGCTCTTCAGGAAATCGACGGTATCGCGGTCTTGGGCGATCTGATCCATTCGGCTTTATACAGCCCCTGTTGGACGGAGTAAACCCTTTTGACCCCGCGCGAGAGCTGTGTGACGATGCGCCATGGCGAAGACCATCATCGTGTCCAACCGAATGTCGACCTCCGTGACGCGCTCAGCCGACGGCTTTGTCTATCAGCCGAGTGTCGGGGGTCTTGCCACGGGCCTTTCTACCTTGCACCAACAGGAGGGGAGCCTCTGGATTGGTTGGAGTGGTCTGCCCGCTGATTCCCTCTCAAGTGCCGAACGCGACGAAGTCGCTTCAGCGCTTCTGGATAAGCACAAGTGCGCCGCCGTTGATCTGACTCAGGAAGAGATCGATGCCTACTATCTGGGATTCTGCAACGACATCATCTGGCCGCTCTTCCACTACTTCCCTACCTACCCGACCTACGACTCAGAGCTCTGGCTCGCCTACCAATCGGTGAATCAAAAATTCTTTGATGTGGTGCGCGAGCATCTCGAACCGGGTGACCTCATCTGGGTTCAAGACTACCAGCTGATGCTCCTGCCGGCGCTCATCAAGGAGGCGGAGCCCGACTCGAGCGTCGGTTTCTTCCTCCACATTCCCTTCCCCTCGTACGAGCTGTTCAGGCTTCTTCCCTGGCGCGAGGAGGTTCTGGAGGGCCTCCTGGGAGCAGATCTGATCGGATTCCACACCTACGACTATGCGCGACACTTCCTCTCAAGCGTCCGTCGGCTTCTGGGCTACGATCACAGTCTCGCCAACGTTCGGTACAAGGACCGATTGGTGAAGGTCGATGTCTTCCCCATGGGCATCGACTTCGATCGCTACTCAACGTCGAGTGAGGATCCCGAGGTCCAGAAGGAGATCGCACAGATCGCTGAGTCACCCCCGGCACCGCGCCTCATTCTTTCGGTCGATCGGCTCGACTACACAAAGGGCATCCCCCAGAGATTACGAGCCTTTGATCGCTATCTCAACGAGCACTCCGATTGGAGAGAGAGGGTATCGCTGGTTCTCATCGTCGCCCCCTCTCGGACGGGTGTCCCGCAGTATCGGGACCTGAAGAGAGAGATCGACGAGCTGGTGAGCATTATCAACAGTCGCCACGGAACCATGGCCTGGACCCCTGTCCACTACTTCTATCGCACCTTTGGTTTCGCCGAGCTCACGGCCCTCTACAACCTGTGCGGGGTGCTGCTGGTCACCGCACTCCGCGACGGAATGAACCTCGTGGCAAAGGAGTACATCGCAGCCCGCACCACCGGCACCGGTTCAATTGTGATCACGGAGACAGCCGGTGTTGCCCGAGAGATGAGTGAGGCGATCGTGGTGAATCCGAGTGATGTTGAGCAGATTGCGAATGGCATCCACACCGCACTGACGATGCCGGAAGATGAGCAACGTGAGCGGATAGCCGCGATGCAAGCGCGCATTGAGCGCTACGATATCCACTACTGGGCAAGTGATTTTGTCGGGAAGCTTCACGGCATCACGGAGACGCAACGCCGGCTTGCCGGGCGGAGGCTGCAGCCCGCTGCGATCGAGGCGATCAGGACGCGTTTTTCCGCGTCAGAGCGCCGGGCCGTCATCCTCGACCTTGACGGGACCCTAATCGACTACACCGACCGACCGCGGCGGGCAGCTCCGGGCACAGAGGTACTCGCCCTTCTTGCCGGACTTGCAAAGCAGGCTCGCATCCTGGTGATGAGCAGTCGGGATCGCCCCTTCCTTGAGCGCATCTTTACTAACACCCCTGTCTCTCTGATGGCGAGCCACGGGGCCTGGATCAGGGACAGGGAGGGTGATTGGGAGAACCTCAGTCCGATCGACAACGAGTGGAAGCACGACATCGCCAATGTGATCCAGCTTTCGACCGACCGTACGCCGGGTAGTCGATTCGAGGAGAAGGAGTACTCCCTGGCGTGGCACTATCGTGGAAGCGATCCCGATCTTGCCGGTGTTCGTCTTGCAGAGCTCCGCGACGCACTCTTGAGTATTGTCGCGAACAGGAATCTCGAGGTCTTTGAGGGCAACCGGGTGATCGAGATCAAGAGTTCACTGGCAAGTAAGGCGCAGGCGGCAGCCGTCTGGCTCGAGCGAGACGCACCCGATTTCACCCTCGCGGCCGGAGACGATCAGACCGATGAAGATCTCTTCCTCTCGCTCCCCGGCTCCGCCCTCTCGGTGCGAGTCGGTCACGGTCCGACTGAAGCTGCCTACCTCGCCGACTCACCGTCCCAGCTAAGACTCCTGCTTCGAGCCATCGCACAAGAGAGATAGAGAGGAGTGCAGGCTATCGCTCGGCCTCGACTTCCACGGGGTTCCGGAGGATGCCGATCTCACCAATCTCAACCTCGACGATGTCGCTGTGGTTGATTGGTCCTACGCCGGACGGCGTTCCGGTCAGAAGGATGTCGCCGGGATAGATCGTGAAGTTTCGACTCACGAAGCTGATCGTGTAGGCGACCGAGAAGATCATCTGCCTCGTGTTCGATGACTGTACGGTCTTTCCATTGAGGCGAGTTTCGATTGAGAGATTCTGAATGTCGGTGATCTGATCCAGGGGCACGAGGACGGGGCCGATGGGACCAAAGGTGTCGAAGCTCTTGCCGCGCCACCAGCCCGAACGATCTCCGGTCTGGATGTTGCGCTGGCTCACATCGTTCATGCAGGTCAGCCCCTTCACGTACGAGAGAGCGTCCCCCTCGTCCACGTTGCGACATTCACGTTCAAAAACGACCGCGAGTTCGCCCTCATAGTCCGTCCTGGATTCTTCGAAGGCGTACTCAGTCACGATGGATGGAATTACAATGGGCTGTTCATGGCCCACGAGGCAGCTTGGCAGCTTCGGAAAGAGCACGGGCTCCTCCGGTTCTTCCTTCGTGAACCCCTGCACGCGAACCGATTCGCTCTCCGCAATGTGATCACGGTAATTCAAACCAAGCGCGATTACCTTTGTTGGAGCAACGGTGTATGAGGCCGACTCCCCAGCAACGGGGAGCTCAATGGCTGGGTGTCCGAGTCTCACGCGTCCTCTGAGTCCACGATCCCCCCGTAGGCGAACAACTCACAGTGGATCCAGATGAAGTTCTCGTTCTCTGAAGGAACGAGGAACCGAGCGCTCTCAGCCTCGTCTCCATCCTTGGTAAACAGCGCGACCTTCTCAACTGCCAAGACGGGGTAGAGTTTGTCCTTCTTGAACAACTTGGCCATGCTGATATAGGCACGCGACATGTGAGGGAAAAAGTCCTCAAACGCCTTCTCCAGATCTTCCTTGACGCGAACATAGAACACACCGGTCTGCATAACTTCTCCTTGACGAATGGAATCTGAGTCATCCAATGGGATCACCGGATCAATGTCCATAGGGCATCTTTGTAGCACGACTTGCGAGAAGTTGGAACGTAGGAATGCCGCCGCAGAGCCTACTATCGTGCCTTCCGCCGCGGAGCAAGCAAAAGCCCGGCTATCGCGCCAAAGACAAAACCGCCAATGTGAGCCGCGTACGCAACACCGCCCGCCTGCGATCCGGAGCCAAGAAGCCCCACACCGTTGATGAGCTGAAAACCGAACCAGAGGAGAATCGCTACCCACGCGGGAACCGGCATGAGAATGCGCAAGAGAATCACGCGCACGCGCTTACGAGGAAAGAGAAAGAGGTAGGCACCAAGGACCGCAGAGATTGCACCTGAGGCACCCACGAGAGGCGTCGTCAGACTCGCCTCAGAGAGCACCGAGAAGTAGATGTGCGCGTAAGTAGCCGCTACACCGCTCAAGAGGTAAAACAGGATAAAACGCCCACGCCCAAGACGGTCCTCAACATTGTCCCCAAAAATGAAGAGGTAGAGCATGTTGCCCAGCAGGTGTGCCCAGCCTCCGTGCATAAACATGCTCGTCAGCAGCGTCAGATAGACAAAGGGCGTAACGCCAAGGCCCGGAACGAGATATTCGGAACCCGTGATAGGATCGCTGTAGACTCGCATCTCTGAGACAATGTCAGTCCCGGTCAGAATCTCTTGGGGGACCGCAGCGTATGAGTAGGTGAACTCCCAGTCCGCACCGAACCGCTGGAAGAGAGCGAAGACAAGGATGTTTGCCGCGAGGAAGAGGTAGGTGAGCACGGGCGTGCGTCTACGGTCACGGTTGTCGTCACCGATGGGGATGATCATGGACGCAGTCTACCGCAGAGGAGAACCGGATCAAAAGCGTTGACAGGAGCACGATCGAGATTCTCGCGAGCGATGACGTGATGGTATGCGCTCACAAGCCGCCCGGACTGCCTACTCAGCCTGACAAGACAGGTGATCCGTCGTTGCTGGAATCGGTCGAACATCTTGTGGGCACGCGCGTGAGACCCGTGCACCGGATCGACCGCCCAACCGGTGGGATCGTCCTCTTTGCGAAGAGCCGAGAGGCAGCAGCCTCCCTCTCTGCCCAGTTCGCAGGCGGAGATGTCTCACGAACCTATCTGGCGATCGTGGAAGGCGCTCCACCCGTGGCGGCCTCGTACGAGGACCTCTTGTACTTCTCTCGTCGGAACAACAAGAGCTACATCGTGTCGGATGGCGACCCACGCGCAGCAAAGGCAAAACGCGCACGCCTCTCTTTTCGCACGCTCGTGCAGGGAGACCGGTTCGCACTTCTGGAAGTGACGATCGAAACCGGACGCCACCACCAGATTCGAGCCCAGCTCGCCGCCCGCGGTCACGCCGTTCGAGGCGACGTCAAGTACGGCGCCCGAAGGGCACTCCCCCATCGGATCATCTCGCTCTTCGCGACTCGGTTGCGCTTTAGGCACCCGATGGACGGGCGGGAGGTGTCGTTCGCCGTTGAGCCATCAGGTGATCCGCTCTGGACCACCCTCGCTACGAAAACGGACTCTCAAGAAGGGTGAGCCGCTTCAGAACCGGATCGACCTTGATGCGCGCGCCCATGGGCAGAATGAGTTTTGGGTCGGTGTGACCAAAATCGACGTCACTGATGATCGGCATGTCAGGGCGACCGAACTCACGTGCAACGATCTGCACGATCAACTTCTTGAGCTTCTTCAGATCGTCGTCCGTGTAATCCTTGGGTCGTCCAATGAGGAGCGCTCGTGCTCGGCCGAGTATGCCGGCGACCCCGTAGTTTCGTAGCATGTACCCCACCCGCTCCGGCGGCGGCTTCTCTTCAGAGGTTTCAAAGAAGAGAACCGCCTCATCAAAGAACGCCGTGGGAGGCCAATACCGAGTCGCCTTGAGAA
>JANQQY010000082.1 GCA_028284845.1 Spirochaetales bacterium | reverse complement strand
AAGGCTTCACGAGATCATTGGACGCAGGCTCTCGCGCGGCGTTGAGGCCGGGCACGGAATCAGCTGGGCTGACCTCACCTCTCGCTGAGAAAGCGTCGGAGCACGGTCTGAAGGATGCCGCCGTTGCGGTAGTAGTCGATCTCGACCGGGCTATCGATCCGGCAGAGTGCCGAGAACTCCCGGACTGAACCGTCGTTCGCTGTGGCCGTCACCTTCACATCTTGTCGCGGCGAGAGCGAGTCATCCACGTGAATCGCGAAGCTCTCGTGACCCGTCAGCCCAAGGCTCTCAGGGTTCTCCCCGTCTTTGAACTGCAACGGAAGGACGCCCATCCCCACCAGGTTGCTCCGGTGGATTCGCTCAAAGCTCTCAGCGATCACCGCGCGAGCGCCAAGAAGGATCGTTCCCTTCGCCGCCCAGTCTCGGCTCGAGCCCATGCCGTAGTCCTTACCGCCAAGGATGATCGTGGGAATTCCGGCGTCCTTGTACTTGAGACTGGCCGTGTAGATATCCGTCGCCTCGCCGGTGGGCACGTAGATCGTGTGGCTCCCTTCGGTGCCCGGCGCAAGCTTGTTGCGGAACCGAATATTCGCGAAGGTCCCGCGGGTCATGATGCGATCGTTGCCTCTACGGCTACCGTAACTGTTGAAGTCGTTGCGCTCGACCGACCGACCCGCGAGAAACTGCCCTGCGGGACTGTCCGGTGCAATGGGACCGGCCGGGCTGATGTGGTCGGTCGTGGTACTGTCGCCTGCGATGACGAGCACGCGAGCATTGGTGATCGGGCTGATCGGTAGGACGGTCAGATCCATATCAGTGAAGAACGGTGGTTCCTGAATGTAGGTGCTCTCGTCGCTCCACGGGTAGAGCTCAGTGTTCGATACCGGTATGGCGTTCCACTCCGGATTCGACTCCTCAAGACCATCGTAGCTCTCCATGAAAGCTTTGCGGTCGAGCGCCTTTGTGACGTACTCCGCGAGCTCCGAATCGTCGGGCCAGATATCCTTGAGGAAGACCTCGGTGCCGTCGGCGCTGGTGCCAATGGGTTCGGTCGAGAGGTCGATGTTGACGGTTCCGGCGAGGGTGTATGCGACGACGAGCGGAGGCGATGCGAGGAAGTTCGCCTTGGTATGAGGATTGATCCGCCCTTCAAAGTTGCGGTTGCCGCTGAGCACGCCGGCCGCAACCAGATCGCCCTCGACAATGCCTGATGAGATGTTCTCGGGGACGGGACCGCTATTGCCTATGCAGGTTGTACATCCGTAGCCAACGAGGTAAAAGCCAAGCTTCTCCATATAGGGCATCAGGCCTGCGCGCTGCAGGTACTCAGTCACCACAACGCTACCGGGTGCAAAGCTCGTTTTGACCCACGGCTTCGAGACGAGCCCCGCCTCAACGGCGTTCTTGGCGAGGAGTCCCGCGCCCATCAGCACCGACGGGTTCGACGTATTGGTACAGCTCGTGATCGCGGCGATAGCGACATCGCCGTGCGTCAGCGGCCCTCTGCTCTTGTCGTGATACTCGACCTCAACACTCTTCCCGACCGCCTCGTCATTAAGGGCGAAGCCTTGCGGACCCACCGGTGCCTGGAGCATCGCAGCCCAGCTCTTCTTGAGGTCCTTGATCTCGATTCGATCCTGCGGTCGCTTTGGACCCGCCATGCTCGGCTCGACGGTTGAGAGGTCGAGTTCGACGACCTCCTGGTACTCGGGATCGGCCGAGTCATCGGTGCGGAAGACACCCTGTTCTTTCGCATATCGTTCAACGAGGTCGATGAGCTCCTCCGGCCGTCCGGTCGCATACATGTAGTCGAGCGTCCCTTGATCGATCGGGAAGTAACCGACTGTCGCGCCGTACTCCGGCGCCATGTTCGAAATGGTAGCGCGATCGGGTACCGTCATCCGCGAGAGCCCGGCGCCGAAGAACTCGACAAACCTGCCTACGACGCCGTGCTTCCGCAGCAGTTCAGTGATCACGAGTACGAGATCGGTCGCGGTGATACCCGGCTTGAGCTCGCCGGAGAGCTTCACTCCCACGACCCCGGGCGCGAGCATGTAGATCGGCTGCCCGAGCATCGCAGCCTCGGCTTCGATTCCGCCAACGCCCCATCCAACGACCCCAAGGCCGTTGATCATTGGGGTATGGCTGTCGGTTCCAACAAGCGAGTCAAAGTAGGCCAGCGTCGAGCCGTCGGCGTCGGTCTTTCTCTGGACGACTTTCCCAAGATACTCAAGGTTTACCTGATGGCAGATCCCGCTGGCCGGCGGGACGACATCAAAGTTCTCGAATGCACCCTGGCCCCAACGGAGAAACTCGTATCGCTCCCCATTGCGTTCAAACTCACGTTCCGCGTTTAGTCGGACGGCGTCAGGCGAGTTGAAGACGTCGACCTGGACCGAATGGTCGATGACGAGGTTCACGGGAAGCTTGGGGTTGATCCGTGCGGGATCACCTCCCAGACGCTGCATCGCGCTCCGCATCGCGGCGAGATCGACGACGCAGGGAACCCCGGTGAAGTCCTGGAGAAGGACCCGGGCGGGGCTGAAGGGGATCTCAAGTTCTCCCGGGTTTTTTGGGTCGTAGGCAAAAAACGAGGAGACATGGTCGTCGGTGACCTCGACTCCGTTCACATTTCGTGCAACAGACTCGGCAAGAACACGAATTGAGACCGGCATTCGTGTCAAATTGGTAAATCCAGCCTGCTCAAGCTTTTCCAAGCTCACAAAACGTACCGAACCCTGAGACGTATCGAATCTACCGATCACGTCATAACCGCTGGAATTACTCATTGGCACCTCGCCGGAAATATAGCTCCGTCCAAAAGGTGACTTCAAGGGAGGCGGCGTGTTATAGTTCGCGCGTTGCAAGGAGAACGCATGGCCAAAACCGTCACGAGGACGTCGACCGAAACGCTCCTCCGACAATACCGATACATGGTGACTTCTCGAGAGATGGACAAGATCGAAGAGGAGTACACCGGTCGCGGCGAGGCGTTTTTTCACGTCTCAGGTGCAGGACACGAGGCCAGTGTCATGCTCGCGGCCTTCCTGAACGAGAATGACTGGCTTCATTGCCACTACCGCGACAAGGCGTTGATGCTGGCGCGGGGCATCTCTCCGGAGATGTTCTTTATGAGTCTGTTCAACAAGGCTGGATCGCACTCCCATGGGCGGCAGATGAACGCCCATATGAGCGCTCCGGAGCTCAATGTCCTCAGCCTCGTAGGTCCCGTTGGAAACTCGGCCCTTCAAGCTTCAGGGGTTGCGAGCGTCGTGAAGGACCAAGAGGGAGCTCCCGTAGTCCTCTGCTCGCTCGGCGACGGAATGACGCAGCAGGGGGAGGTGCTTGAAGCGGTGGGTCACGCCGTTCGCGACGAGCTCCCGGTCCTCTTCTTGATTCAGGATAACTCATTCGCCATTTCGACAAAGACCCGCGGCAGGACATTCTACTCGACGCCGGACGGAGAGAGCGATTCGTTCTACACGGTTCCCATCACCCGCGTCGACGGCCGAGACCCACTGGCTGCCCGCGAGGCGTTTGGCACGGTCGTGGAGAAGATGCGGACGGACCGCCGGCCGGCGGTGGTCGTCTTCGACGTTGATCGACTCAACAATCACACAAACGCCGACGACCAACGGATGTACCGAACTCCGGAGGAGATCGAGCAGATCCGGGAGACCGGCGATCCCATTCGTCTCCTTCGCGCGCATTTGGTCCAGGAAGGCGTCTCTGAGAGCGAGCTCGACTCACTCCGGCAGGAGATCGAGGCCGAACTGAGGAGTACCGCGCGATCGGTTCAACGATCTCCGGAGCCGGAAGCAACTCGTGCCGCCGTCAGACCCCTTCCAGACCAACTGACCAATCCCTCCTCCGAATACATCGGTGGCGAGGGAGAGGGCGAACTGACGATGATTGAGGCGATCCGGGAGGTTCTCCGGGCACGCATGCAATCAGACGAGCGCGTCCAGCTTTTTGGTGAGGATCTGGAGGATCCGAAGGGCGATGTCTTTGGACTCACACGAACCCTGACCGACGAGTTCCCAAAACGCGTTGTCAACTCGCCCCTTGCGGAGGCGACCATCATCGGCGTCACCGTTGGCCAGGCGCTCGCGGGAAAACGACCGGTTGCCTTCCTACAGTTTGCCGACTTCCTACCCATTGCCTACAACCAGATCTTCGCGGAACTGGGGAGCATGTATTGGCGTACCGACGGCGGCTGGCAGGCGCCGGTTGTCGTCATGGTCTCCTGTGGCGGGTATCGCCCGGGACTCGGACCCTTCCACGCCTCCAGTATGGAGGGAATAGCTGCCCATACGCCCGGCGTTGATGTCTTTATGCCCTCAACCGCCGGAGAGGCCGCCGGGCTCCTGAACGCTGCATTCGAGAGCGAGCGGCCCACAATCTTCTTCTACCCAAAGAACTGCCTCAACGACCGTTCAGCAACCACAACGACGGATGTAGCAAAGCAGCTTGTGCCGATCGGCACGTCGCGAACGGTGCGAAGCGGCAGCGATATCACGCTCGTTGGGTGGGGAAACACGGTACGACTGTGCAACCAGGCGGCGGACGCCCTTGATGGAGTCGGCGCGAGTGCCGAGGTGATCGATCTTCGGAGCCTCGTCCCGTGGGATATCGATGCAGTGGTGAACTCCGTCGTGAAGACCGGGCGCCTCGTGGTCGTCCATGAGGACAACCACACCGCCGGCATGGGAGCCGAGGTCATCGCGACGGTGAGCGAACGGATTTCTACGCCGATTATCGCTCGGCGCGTCACGCGAGGCGACACCTACGTGCCATGCAACTTCGCAAATCAGCTTGAAGTGCTTCCCTCATTCAAGCGCGTGCTCGAGACGAGCGTCGATATTCTCGGCGGTACCGTGCTCTGGAAGCTGCCGGAAGACTCGCGGAGCGGGATACGGACCGTAGAGGCGATTGGGGCGAGCCCGAGTGATGAATCGGTGACCGTGATCAGCTGGCACGTCGAGAGTGGCGGTTCGATCGAAGAGGGGCAGCTCGTTGCGGAACTCGAAGCGGACAAAGCCGCATTCGACTTCAAGAGCCCGATCTCCGGAACCGTGGAGGAGCTGCTCTGCGAAGAGGGAGACACGGTCAAAGTTGGTGCTCCGCTCTTCAATGTGAAGACCGCCGACGGTGAGGTAAGTCTCAAGCCGGTCACCCGCGAGGAGCCGGGCGAGCCCGTCATCAACGGCGTGGATACTCGTCATCGCGGCAATGGCCATAGGCCGGGTGTCCTTGAGGGTGCCGCCACCTCAGCAGCAGTCAAGGGTGCGCCGGAGACGGCCGAACTGATTGCCGGACTCGTCGGCGTATCAACGAAAGTCGGCTCACGCACCGTGACGAACAAAGAGATCTCGGAGATGTGCCCAACCTGGTCGCCGGAGGACATCGTCAAGCGAACCGGGATCGAGACGCGTCAGTGGGTCACCGGCGACGAGACCGCCCTGACTTTGGCCATAGACGCGGTAAACGATGTTCTCACGCGTA
Organism: Spirochaetales bacterium; assembly: GCA_028284845.1. Taxonomy (GTDB): domain Bacteria; phylum Spirochaetota; class Spirochaetia; order DSM-27196; family SLST01; genus SLST01. The sequence goes on along the minus strand of JANQQY010000082.1, from coordinate 1,595 downwards.
CGAATCAGACGGTTGACGACCTCGATCTCATTCTCTGTGCGACGGGGACACCGCTCTATACAACACCATCAATGGCGGCGCTGATTCACTTTGAGCTCGCCGGCGATCGAGACACGGATACGGGTGCCTATGACATCAGCGCAGCCTGCTCCGGTTACTTGTACGGGCTCCAGATCGCATACGACTATCTGCAGTCCAAGCCCGATCACAAGATCCTCTTTGTGACGACTGAGGCACTGAGTCCCAAGCTCGACACAAGTGATCCGGACACGGCTCCGATTTTTGGAGACGCTGCCACAGCCAGTATCCTGGTAGGCTCCGCCAATGCCGATATGGCACGCGCCACGATCTACCGGCCGGCAATCGGAGCCCAGGGTGAGTCTGGGGATTCGCTCCGCGTGCCCGTTACGGAGAAGGATCACATCGGAATGGACGGTCTGAAGGTCTACCAGCTCGCCGTGCGCAGCATGATCGACATGCTCAAGAAGGCGTGCGCAGAAGCCCAGGTTGGACTCGAGAGACTCAAACTCATCGTCCCGCACCAGGCAAATCAGCGAATCATAAACGCGGTGCGACAGAGAATGAAGGTCCCCGCAGAGCGCGTTTTCAGCAATATTCGGAACCTTGGAAACACCTCCAGCTCAACCATTCCGCTCTGTCTTGCAGAGCTCCTTGGCAAGCGCGAGAAGGGCGAGATGATTGGCCTGACGGCGTTTGGAGGCGGCTTTACCTATGCTGGTGGAGTGCTTCAGATACGGTAGAGGCCGTCCAGGTCCGGCGGCCATTGATGTGGCCGCCAGACCCCGGCCAGCCGTTGGGTGAAAAAGTACCCGGAGCAAAGGAGGTCGAAATCTCCGGGGGCCAACCCTGCGGCGAAAAACCAAGGAGGACTCGCATCCTTCCCAGCCGAACAACAACCAATCCGCCAAAAGGTAACAGCGCTACATGAGATTCAACGACTCGAGCTGTCTCGTCACCGGCGCAACGAGCGGAATCGGCCTCGAGTTCGCGCGGCGTTTTGCTGCGCTCGGAGCCTCGCTCATTATCACCGGTCGCCGTGAGGAGCTCCTGCAGAACCGCGCCTCCGAACTCAAAGAGCTCGGATCGCCCGAGGTGACCATCGTTGGTGGACGCCTTGAGGAGACGGCTACAGTTGATCGTCTCATCGAGCTGGCTGGCGGGAACGATCGTCGTATTGCGGCTCTGGTGAACAATGCAGGTTTTGGCTCAGACGGCGCGCTCAGCGAGAACCTTGCGAGATCGATGGAGATGCTTCGCGTCCACGCGGAAGTCCCCATGAGAGTGATGGGAAGCGTCATTCCAAGGATGCGGGAGGCAGGTCAGGGACTCATCATAAACGTGGGATCGCTCGCGGGACGAGTCGCTGTTCCCGGATCGGCGACATACGTCGCCACGAAGGTCTACTTGGAACGACTCAGCGAGACGGTGGCGCTTGAAGAAGCGCGGTACGGCATCGTCGTGCAGGCCCTTACTCCCGGATACGTCCGAACGGATTTCCACCGCGAGGTTGAGAACCTGGAGGAGCGTCGAGTAAATAGAGGGCTCATCCGTTGGCTCGATCCCGTTCAGGTGGT
>JANQQY010000068.1 GCA_028284845.1 Spirochaetales bacterium | reverse complement strand
AGACGCGCGTCCGCGCCCAATTCACCTGCCATCGCAACGTTGCGCTCCTCCTCGCGAAGGGCCTCTTCAGTGAGGCAGGCGACGGTCAGCCCTCGATGGGCGTAACCAAGCCCCGGGTTGGCCTGGGCGATCTCTTGGTAGAGACGATGGCTGAGAGTATTCAGTTCGAAGAGTGGCCGTGCGGAGCGAATAACGTGCGCTTCTGTGCACGCGTGTCGGAATCGAGCGAGCCAGCGCGCCCAATCGATACTCAGGCGAGGACGGAACGAGAGAGGGCTGTGATTGCTCCAGATCCATCGGAGCCCAGCGGAGAGGGCGCCGGGCGCCGCGAGCGGAACGAAGTGACTCGGGACGATGAGACCGGCGTTCCCGTACGAGCACCCGGCCTCTCCGTGCTCACGCTCGATCACCGTCACCTCGCGACCGTCGCGTCTGAGATACCAGGCGCTCATCAGGCCACTGATGCCACCCCCAACAACGACCACGGGATCATTCATATCACTGAGAATCCATGAGCGAACGGGTCGTCTTTATCGTCCACGATAATCTGACTATGCCCCGTAATGCGCGCCCATCCTTCGATACTCGGAACGATCGCATCAAAGGGACCGCATTGGGTGAGCGACTCGACTCGCCCAACGAACTGGCTGCCTATAATGCTCTCGTGGATAAAGGTGTCGCCTTCTCCAAGGCGTCCCTTCGCTACCCATTGGGCCATCCGCGCCGAGGTCCCCGTTCCACACGGAGATCGATCGATCGCCTTCTCACCGTAGAAGACCGCATTCCGGGCGTCCGAGTTCGGCTTTGTCGGTTCGCCCGTCCACATAACGTGTGACAGACCCCGAATGGATTCATCAAGCGGGTGAGCATAGGCGTGGTTCTCGTTCAGTCGTTCACGGATCGTGCGGCTCCAGCCAATCAGCTCCAGTGCGGTGTGGTGCTCGATTCCTGCAAAGTGCTCCTGTGGGTCGATGATCGCGTAGAAGTTGCCTCCATACGCCACGTCGGCCGTGAGCGTTCCAAGATCCGGAGAGTCGACCTCAACACCTTCCGCGTACACAAAGGCCGGGACGTTCGTGAGCCGCACCGACCGAACCTTCCCATCTGAGGCCTCGTACTCGACCAAAACCAGGCCTGCGGGTGTCTCCAGACGGAGCCTTCCCGGGGTCCTGGGCACCACAAGACCCTCTTCCACCGCGATCGTGACCGTCCCGATCGTTCCGTGGCCGCACATCGGCAGGCATCCGCTCGTCTCGACAAAGAGCACTCCAACGTCGTTCGCTGGATCGGACGGCGGATAGAGTATGCTCCCGGACATCATGTCGTGGCCGCGCGGCTCGAACATGAGCGCTCGCCGAATCCAGTCGTGTTCTGCGAGAAACTCGAGACGGCGTTGGTCCATGGATGTGCTGTTGAGCATTGGACCGCCGGCCGCAATGAGGCGAACCGGGTTCCCGCACGTGTGTGCGTCAATGCAGTGGAAGACGCGTCTCATCCGGGGCTGATTATAGCGGAGGCAAGGTCGCCGGTCAGTGAGGCTGCCGATCCGAGCTACGTTCCCGTAGCACCCGCCATCTCGCGTTGGGCACGAACGAGTCCGGCGTAGATGCCTCCCTCGTCCATTAGCTCGCCATGCGTTCCAACTTCCGCCACCCGGCCTTCTTTCAGGACCACGAGGCGGTTCGCCTTCCGGAGCGTTGAGAGCCGATGGGCGATGGCGATCGTTGTTCGATTGGCAATCAGCTTCGAGATTGCCTCCTGAATCTTCTCTTCGGTTTCGCTGTCTACCGCAGATGTTGCCTCGTCCAGAATCAGGATCCGAGGATCGTGAAGCACCGCGCGGGCGATGGCGACTCTCTGCCGCTCACCTCCGGAGAGTCGTTGGCCGCGTTCTCCTACCCGCGTGTCATATCCGTCTGGGAACGCCGTGATGAAGTCGTGTGCCTGGGCGACCTTCGCCGCCTGGATGATCTCGTGTGGCGAGGCATCCGGCTTTGCATACGCGATGTTCTCAGCAATCGACCCGGAGAAGAGAAAGCTCTCCTGAAGCACCACGCCGATCTGTGATCGCAGCGACTCCAGACGGATTTCTCGCAGGTCCACCCCGTCGATCTTGATCACTCCCTCGTCTGGATCGTAGAGCCTGAGGACCAGATTGATGATCGTCGACTTTCCGGCACCCGAATGACCCACCAGTCCAATCATCTCACCCGGCGCCACCCTCATCGTGACTCCCTCGAGGACCGGTTCATGACTGTGATACCCAAAACTCACGTCGTCGAACTCCACTGCACCGTCAATGGTAACGCTCTGAGCACCTGCCGATTCGCGGACCTCCGGCTCCCGATCGATCACGTTGTAGATTCGTGCGGCGGAGACAACAGCCTCATTGTAGGCGCGAGGGATACCGCTCACCCACGCCAGAGGACCGTAGAGCATCCCTGCGTAGAGCCCGAACTGCACGAGTTCTCCCAGCGCGAGCTCGCCCTGCAGAATCAGCCTCCCGCCAAAGAAGTAGACGACAAAGGTGCCTGCTCCAATGACGAGGCTCACGAGCGGGATGAGCGTGTTCCACACCTTCTCGTTGCGAATCATCACGTCCCGGAGCGCATCGCTTGAGCCTCTGAACCGGCCGATCTCCCGCTCCTCCCGCCCAAAGGCCTTCACGACGCGCATCCCGCTGAGTATGTCCTGCAGGAGCGAGTTCGTTCGATCCCAGAGCGTTCCCTGTTTGCGGTACATCCACCGAAGTTGCGAGCGAAGTGCAGCGAAGAAGGCAAAGACCGCAGGAATCGGAATAAGAAGGAGAAGGCCGAGCCTCCAATTCGAGACAAAGATGATGACCGCCACAGCGACCATCAGGACCACGTGAGCCGCTCCTTCCACTGCGGCGAACCGCAGAAAGCGCTCGAGCTGTTGGGTGTCTCGGTTGACGCGATTCAAGAGGTCGCCCGTCTTGTACCTGCTCAGAAACCCGAGCGAGAGCGCCTGAAGCTTGCTGTAGACCGTGAGCCGCAGAGACCGCGCGATTCCGCTCCCCATCTTTACCGTCAGGAATCCGCGAAAGGCTCGAATACCCTCTGTCGAGATCATTGCAGCAAAGATCGCAGCAACCCATGGAAGCAGTTCGCGTCCAACCGCACCGTCCTGAAGCAGGACATTGTCTACCAGCTGGCCGGTGATCCAGGGTACGGCGAGTTGCAGCCCAGTGCGGACGAGAAAGAGCACAACGATCGCAACTACGAGCCCGACGTATGGTCGGGTGACGGCGGCAAGTCTGCGAAGAACGCCCGAGCGTCTGACGCAGATGGGGCAGACGTCGGTCCCTGCGGGTATTGGGCGTCCGCACGTGGGGCAGTTGGTCCGGTCCTCCTCCGCGGCGACGATGTGGAGTCTCCCGTCGATAGCGCTCTTGAGTGCCTTCAGGAAGCGCGCGGACTCTTGCCGTGCTTCGTTTGTCACTCGTGCGACCAGAACCGGCCCTTCGTTCGTCTCTACCTCAAGAATCGAGTTGCCGGTTCGAGCCATCAGACGCGCGCTCGTCAGATCAGAGTAGGCCAGCTCCAGGCTGATCGATCCGGCCTCAGTCCGTACGAGAGAGGCGTCGGTGAGATGAAGCGCTGTGTCACCGTAGGCTCCATCCGCATCCATGCCGGTTGAGAGGGAGAGGCGAACCGGACCGTCGCCGCCTGCCTCAATCTGAGTGATTGGTTCTGCCCGCTTCGATTGCTCGCTCATAGGATCGGGTCGAGGGTTCGAGCGAATCGTCCAAGGAGCGTACGGTACCTGGGGAGACGGAACCGATTCTCATCGATATCGATCACGATGAGCTCTTGGTCGCCTGCTCCAAGGATCGTCTCAGGCTTTGCCTGTTGGGTGAAGCGTCGATCTCCTGAGCTCGTCATAACATCCCAATAGAGATACCCAAACTCCTCCTTGAGCGAGTTGACCTTCTCGACAATCGGAGCGAAGTAGCGGCGTGAGAGTTCCGATTCAATGAGCTCTTGGACCGTCTGATCCATCTCATCGAGTCGCCTGATGATACCGATCTCCTTCTGCTCATCGTCGCGAACGGAGATGTACTCGTTCGGCATTGAGAGCGGGAACGCCTGGTGCACAAAGACGCGTGGCAATTCGCGTCCATCGACTGTCGCCTGAAGGAAGCCGCCTGCCGATCGGGAGAGACTCAGATCGCCTGGAGCGAGATAGCGGATCGTCGTGCGATCGCCGGAGTCCGATTCGCCTTTGTCTACCGGTCTCTTACTCTCCGACACCTATGACCTCCAATGCCTCACGCTGCTTCTCGACCAGTCCGCGATAGACACCCTCGTCAATTGCCATCAGTTCGTCGTGCGTTCCCGACTCCGCGATTCGTCCGTGCTCGATCACGAACAATCTGTTCGCCTTCCTCAGCGTGGAGAGACGGTGAGCGATCGCGATCACCGTTCGGCCTTCAATCAGCCTCTCAAGGGCTGCCTGGATATTTTGTTCCGTTTCTGAGTCCATCGATGCGGTCGCCTCATCAAGGATGAGGATCCGCGGGTCGCGAAGGACAGCCCGGGCGATTGCGATTCGCTGTCGCTCGCCGCCTGAGAGATCGTGGCCCTCGCGACCGATCACGGTGTCGTACCCCTCGGGCAGGCTGGTGATGAAGTCGTGGGCGAACGCCGCGCGCGCGGCTTGGACGATCTCTTCCCTCGACGCGTCGTCGCGCCCATAGGCGATGTTCTCAGCGACCGAGCCCGCGAAGAGGTAGGTCTCCTGAAGCACGATTGCGATCTGGCTCCGGAGGTCCGAGACGGAGAGATCCTTGATCGGGATCCCGTCGATCAGGATCTCGCCCTCGTCAGCATCGTAGAGTCGGGTCATGAGATTGGTGATCGTTGACTTCCCTGCGCCCGTTCGCCCCACGAGCCCGATCATCTCGCCTTCCATGATGCCAAGGGAGATCCCGTGGATCACCGGGTTGTTCACTTCGTAGGCGAATCGAACGTTCCGAAACTCGATGTCGCCTCTCATCGACGGGATCCGCACCGGGTCGGCGCGCTCGCGGACTTCAGGAACTGCGTCCAGGACCTCAAAGATGCGCTGCGCGGAGTTCATGGATGACGACCACCAATCCACCACCGCCGTCATGAACTGGAGAGGTCCGTAGATCAATCCGAGATAGCCCAGAAACGACATCAGTGTCCCAAAGCTGATGCTCCCGGCAAGGATCCAGTAGCCGCCCACCGCCCATATCAGAACCGTCCCAACGCTCATCAGCGCAAAAAGCGATGGGAAGAGCACCGACTGAAGCGTCCCCGTATCGACGACCGCGCGATAGACGCCGTCGTTCCGAGGCTCGAACCGGGAGATCTCCTGTGACTCGTTTCCGAACGCCTTCACCACTCGCGTACCGGTGAAGACGTCGTTGACGAGGCCGGTCAGGATGCTCTGTCTTCGGTACTGACGCGAGTAGAGCTGTCGGATCCGCGGGAAGAGTCGCGAGGTGATGTAGACCATGACCGGTGTTGGAATGAGGACGAGGAGTGAGAGACGCCAATCCAGGAGGAACATCACGATCCCGATCGCGATGATCTGCACCCCGTTGACCACGAGGTAGGGAATGCCGTCATGAAAGAAGTACTGAAGGAAGGTCGTATCGTAGTTCACGCGGGTGAGAAGTCCGCCGGTCTGCTTCTTGGAGAAAAAGCTCATGGAGAGCCGCTGCATCGCCTCAAAGATCTTCCGCTTCAGGGAGAACACGACGCCGACCGCGACCATCGTGTTGAGCCGCCCGTAGACGATCGAGGCGCCAATCGATGCGGCCTGCGAGGCGACCATCAGAAGCACGATCAGCCCCACCCGTCCGTAGAACCGCCCGCCTGGAACCAGCGTCTCGTCAAAAAGAATGCGCCCGCCCAGGAAGGGAGGCGCAAGTTTGAACAAGGCCGCAACGATCATGAGGGATAGCACGACAAAGACCGTTCGTCGTTGGTCGTTCAAGAAAGAGAGGACGCGGATGAAGACCGATCGCTTGTCCAGACAGAAGTTGCAGACCGGTCGCTCCGGACTCGGGTAGGGACGTCCGCAGATGGGGCAGCTCTTCTCCTCATCTGGTGGACGCGAGGGCGCAGGAGCGTCCGATTCAGGGTCTCGGCTTCTCTCGATCGTATGACTCGCGAGCCTCGCGAGGTATCCCATTGGTGCGGCGTGTCGCGCCGTGAAACGCGCAAGGAGCTCGTGCTCCACGCCCGACTTGACCACAAGGCTGCCGCCAACGACATGGTTCTCGACTGCGATCTCATCCAGATCTGCGAGATGCCAATCTGCACGCGCGTCCCCTGCCCGCACTGAGAGCGTTGCTCCGTCGAAGATGACCAGGCCGTCCACAAACGAACCATCGTCACCAACGTCGAATGGCGCGGAAGTTACCTCTGTCGTCATGATTCCTCGAACGAAAAGTCTAAACCTGGCGTGCAGCCGGTTCAAGAGCGGGAAGGGGAGCCTGCTCCTTTCCGTCGCGACACGTTAATGAAACGCCATCAGCTCCGGAATCATCGCTTCGATCTTCGCACGGACCTCATCGGGTACCCGCGGATTGAACGGCCCGCCGGAACCCGCGACCACATCTGTGACGCCTGAGGCGATGATCGCTTCCACCACTGCAGAGTAGTTGTACTCCCGCTCGTTGACGAATCGGATCTCTTCAAGCGGCGCGATGCGCGCTTCGATTTCTCTGGCGCTCTTGAAGTCGCGCGCTCGCTGAGCGTTGTTGATCGCATCCGAGGCTTTGCTGACGAGGATATTGATACCTGATGTATGGCCCCGGCTTCCCAGTTCAGCGGCTGCGGTCGATCGATCGCCGATTCCCCAGATGACCGCCTTGGTCTCCGGCACCGCGCTCACGAAGGCCGGCACGTCAGCTACCTCGGTCCCAATCTTCACACCAAGGAAGTGAGTCGAGTCCTGGAGCAGTCTGATGATTGCGTCCATATCTCGCTTGCGGCGGTAGTAGTAGAGGAAGCGCGCTCCGTAGCGACTCCCGTACTCGTCAGCAAACTGGTGGAGTGTTGCGCGCAGGCCTTCCGGGCTGTATGTCCCGCCGAGCGGCATCAGCAGGTAGGCATCAGGTCTACGGTCGAGCGCCTCGAATCTCTCGATCAACTCACCGGCGGTGCCAATCGGATTCGGGAGGAGAGCAGCGATCAGGACGCCGTCGGTTCCCATCTGACGTCCGGTCATATCGATCACGCGAACCTGATCCTCCGGTGTGATGTGATGGATCAGACTCGTACCGGCAATCGAGATGACACGAGGCCTGCCGCCTGAAAGCTCATTGTTCGCCATCAGGTAATCGACGTTCTTTGCGTGGCCGTCCAGGTCAATCGCGCCTTCCTGGAACGGCACCGGCGGGATACTGATCACCGAGTCGAGTGCATCCACGAGTTCTTCGTCTGTGTAGCTCATTCCATCTCCACTCGCGCTGCGATCACCAGCGCGTCGGCTGGAAGGTCCAGCCGGGTTCGACCTTCTGCATCTCGACTTCATCGTTCCGATCCGTTAGACCGCACGACAGGTAGTTCTCATGGAGCGACGCCAATCGGTCGCGGTCTATCTCAACGCCAAGGCCTGGTGCATCCGGTACCGCGATCGCTCCATCCTCGAACTTCAGTGGGTTTGCGACCAGGTCGTGACCATCCTGCCACGGGTAGTGGGTATCAAGGTCGTAGGTCAGGTTCGGCACAGCGGCGGCAAGGTGGGTCATCGCAGCCAACGAGATACCAAGGTGACTGTTCGAGTGCATGGAGAGTCCACGTCCAAACGCATCGCAGAATCGGGCGAGCTCAAGGGATGCCCGAAGGCCGCCCCAGAAGTGATGATCGGAAAGGATGATCGACTCCGACTGCCACTTCACACTCCCCTGCAGATCGGAAAACGAGGTGGTGCACATATTGGTCGCGAGCGGCAGATCGATCGCCTTCGCAAGCGTGCCCATTGCTTCCTGCCCTCGGACGGGATCCTCGTAGTACTCAAGGACACCCTCGAGCCTCCTGCCCATCTCGATAGCCGTCTCGAGCTTCCAGATCGCATTGGGATCAAGGCGCAGAGGCACGTCCGGACCAAACGCCTCACGCAAGGCGAGAATGCTGTCGACCTCAACGACTGGTTCGAAGACACCACCTTTGAGCTTGATCGACCTAAAGCCGTAGTGGCTAACCATTGCCTTCGCCTGCGCGACGATCCCGTCAGGATCGAGCGCCGAGGCCTGCCGGGCACCAGTCCAACCGCTCGCCGTCGGTTCCGAACCGAACTCGAGTTCTCCACCGGCACCCGCGTGCTTGTAAAAGAGATAGGCGGCGAAGGGCACACGTTCTCTCGCCTTGCCTCCAAGCAGATCGACAACCGGATGACCGGTCGCCTTTCCCATCAGGTCGAAGCAGGCCACCTCGATCGCGCTTCGCACGTGCACCCACTGGCGTTGATCCCAGGGCGTCATCGTCCGTTGCTCGGGTTTGGCGATCGCGCCGAGCGCCGCCGTGATCGCGTTTATGTCAAAGGGGCTCCGCCCAATCACACAGTCGCGGGCCTGCTCCAGCGCTGCGAACGTCTTCGCGCTCCCGGGGATCTCGCCCCACCCGGAAACACCATCCGAGGTCACAAGTTCGACGATGATCCGCAGCGCGTACGGCGCATGGAGCCCGGCCGCGTTGAGGAGGGGTGGGTCCGCTACGGCGATGGGGGTGATGTGGATGTCAGTGATCGTCATGGGGCCTCTTTGTTTGAGTGTACGGGTTTGCTACCTGAGACGCGAGTGCGGCACTTGGGAGCGGGGCTCGGCCCTGTGTCTGTGCACGGTGATTCAGGCTCTCACCCGCCCTTGAAGAGCGTACGCACGATCTCCTCAATATCCGGCTCCTTCAGGGTGAAGTCGACGACGGTCGATTGCCCTGCTGCACGTGATTGAAGCAGCGCATTTGGTGAGAGTCGCGAGCGGACGAACGCGTAGACGACGATCCGGCCGTCGCGGTGTATCTCGTTCACTGCTTCCGTACCTATCTCCGGCGCCGTTTGGGCCGATGTATCGGGAGTGTCATCAACCCTGGTGTTTTTGTGTCCCGACTCGCGTCGCGGAGTTGACTGTTGAATCGAGCCGTTCGAGAATGCGCCGGTCCAGTGGGAGCCCATGAGAACCTTTTCGATCGCTGCGGTAGTCGTTGTGAACACCCTCATTCTTGTCCGCTACGGAACGCTCATCGTGAGGCGGCGTATCCAGCCCTCCCTCGCGATGTGGCTCTTCTTCACGATCGCGGCGGCCGGCAGTCTATTGACCTACCTCTCATCCGGTGACTTCTCTCTGCTCGACAACATCGTGAACTCAAGCGATATCGTACTGGTTGTTGTCGTGACGATTCTGATCGCGGTCTTTGGCGACCGAGCCACGATGTTTTCCGCCTTTGACACAGTGTGTCTGGCAGCAGTCCTCGTCATCGTCGGATTCTGGATTGCGACGAACAATCACACCATTTCCCACATCCTTATCCAGACGATCATGGTGATCGCCTATGTGCCGGTCGTGAAGCGTCTCTGGATATCGAGCCGTAACACAGAGTCGTACCTCGCCTGGATAGGTCTCCTCCTCGCTCCAACACTCTCTCTTTTGTCGAGCGAGGGGATGCTGGCGACCATCTACTCAGTACGTGCGATGGTCTGCACCGTTCTGTTGCTCGCGCTTATGGTGCGAACCGATCTTCGCGCTCGACGTCGGTCTGACGCGGCAATCGAAGCGCTAGACCGTAGACCGCAATCAAAAGCCGCGCACTCTTCTCGGCCGCATCCGAGCTCCCAAGATTGATCACGATGTGGAGATCGAGCTCCGGGCTGTAGAAGAGCTGCGTACCCAGGATTCCCATGTGGCCGATCATCCCTGGGTAACCCCTCAGAAGTGGTGTGAACTCTCCGAATCGATACTCCATCATTCCGTGCCCGTATCCCATTCCTCGTCGGAACCGCCAGTCGAACAAGCACAGGTGACGATAGGTTGTGTCGCTGAGGAGCGTCCCACTGTGTAAGCCCGTGCTGAACGTCAGGAGATCGCGCTCCGTTGAGGCGACACCGCCGCCCGCCCAGTCCGCCGTGAGTGACTCGGCGTCCCGTAGATCGCGTCCCTCAAGCCAGACCGAGCGCAGCTCCGCCGAGCCCGCCTCCGGGCGCGTTCGGCCCGGGAAGAAGGTCCGTCGCATGCCAAGAGGTTGGAAGATTGACTCGTGGACCGACTGCTCGAAGGGTGCCCGCGTGAGCGACTCGACAACGAGTCCCAGGATCACAAATCCGGTATCCGAGTAGTGATAGTGCTCCCCCGGAGCTCCCACGCAGTTGAGATTCACTCGCGTGAACTCGATGAGACTCATTGGGTTCCACGATCGTTTGGGCTCCTTCGCCATCAAGCGTGCCACCGACTCGTCTGCCGCGGGCTCATCGCCGAAGTAGTCCGCGACACCGGAGGTGTGAGAGAGAAGCTGTGAGACCGTCACCTCATTCTGGTGATCGACGCCGTTCGTCTCAAAGAGCCCGGCAAGGGTGTCTGGGGGGAGAATCGAGGCTACGTTGGAGTCGAAGGTGAGGAGTCCCTCGTCCACCAGTTTCCCTATCATCACCGCGGTGAAGAGCTTGCCCACGCTCGCGGCGTGGAAGGCCTCCGGCTGGCGCTCGTCGTGCCGAAGGATCAGATCGAGACTCTGGGACTCCGAGTAGATACCGACGCTCGCCCCGGTGAGGGTCGTCTTCGAGCCATGCCTGCGGACGAGGCGTCGCACCTTTGCTTCCAGCTGCAGAATGGTCAGCGGTGAGGATGCCGCTTTGCCCAGCCACACGAACACCACGCTTAGTGACACCACCAGAATGATCCACCACACCTTCTTCCTCCACACCTCGCGAACGAGTACGTTGTATATTACTATTAGTAATATAAAAAGACCAGATCGAGGTTGCGCTCCTCTTTGACCGCTTGGGATGAATGGATAGAGTGGTTCATGGAGTTTTGCGTTCTTGGGCTGTTGATGATTCGAGACATGACCATCTACGAGATTCATCAGGCATTCAAGCGGACGCTCTCCCTCTTCTTTAGCGGTAGCATGGGAAGCATCCAGTTCGCGGTGAGGAAGCTCCTTGAGGGCGGTCGCATTGACGTCGCGAACTCGCGCGAAGGCGGGCGCGAGAAGAAGATCTACACGATTTTGCAAACAGGCCGGGAGAGCTTCGCTTCTGAGATCGTCGCACCGGTACCCCTTGGGAAGCTCGAGACCGTCTCGTTGGCGCGTCTCAGTTTCCTGGGTGTTGTCGACGACAGATCCGTTCGCGTCTCCGCTATGGAGCGGATCGTAGAGGCGGTTGAGCAGTCACTCGCGAATCTGGAGTCTATGGACGAGGAGTACGCCGAAGTCGCCGTTCCCCCCGACCACCGGGGCGTCTTTCACTATCAGATGGCGACCCTCGAGTACGGGCTCATGTCCCATCGTTCGAGCCTGGAGTTCTTCCGCGATCGGCTGCGCAGAGAGAGAGGAGGCGAGGAATGATCTGGGGATATGCACATGTCTGGTTCAATGAGTTTTTGTCGATGGATCCTGAACCACAGCTCGCTCGGCTGAAGTTCGTGAATCACTGGGGGCTCAGAAGCACCGGTCTTGCAGCGGAAGCGCTCGCTGACCTCTCGGATAACGAGCTTGAGCGGCTCTTCGAGTTTGTCGAGCAGAACGATCTTGTTGCCAATCTCACCTACTCCTGCGGGATTTTCACGGAAGAGGACGGACAGGTGGCCCGCGGATCCCGGGATGAGATCAGCCGGAACAGAGATCGGCTACTCGGCGTTGCGGAGAAGTGTGGACGCCATCTCCGGACCGCGATCGTCTGCACCGAATCCGGACCGGCTCACCGATTCCTCCACGCGCCCGACCTTGATGCCCAGATGGATGCCCTTGAGGCCGATCTCTCTCCGGTCGCTGAAGAGCTTGGAAAGATGGACATGAAGCTGGCGCTTGAGAACCACGGCGACTACTACGTCTCTGACATCGTTTGTCTGTGTGAACGAGTCGACAACCTATGGCTCTTCCTCGACACGGGAAACACCTATCTGATTGGAGAGCGACCGCTCGAGGCCATCGCGGCCGGAGCGCCCTTTGCCGCGGGTACGCACTTCAAGGACCAGCGGGTCCGTCCGCGGAAGGATCAGAATCCAATCCACTTCGAAGTCGCTCCGGCGGTCACCGGCGAGGGTGACGTGCCGCTTCGGGAGGCGTACGCGATCCTCCAGGAGCACGCGACCGACCCAGAGTCGCTTATGATGGAGATCGAGTTGATCCCACCGGCTGGTGTACCCCTCGAAGAGTCGATGCGGCGGAGTGTGGAGTTTATCCGCGGGTTAGAGGGAGACGAAGGTCCGGCGGTCGAACTGCAGGGGTGATCGGCTCTCTCGTCGGCGCTAGTATCGCCCCGAGACCATCGCCTCGGCGTAGAACGCGAGCACATTCTCGACGGGCGAGTTGTCCTGAAGCGAATGCGTTGGGGCACAGGCGTAGCCGCCGCCAGGTTTCGCCGTAGCAATGGTCTCTCGGACACTCTGCCGCACCTCATCTACTGATCCATACGCGACTGGTCCTGCGGTGGAGATCATCCCGTGAAAGGAGAGTCGATCGCCCCACTTCGCCTTCAGATAGGCCGGGTCCATTGCGGCTGCCTCGGGCTGGAGCGTGTCGATCGCGGTGATACCCATTTCCACAAAATCATCAAAGGCCCAGCTGGAGGATCCACAACTGTGGATCATAACGGAGACTTGGTATGAGCGCGCGAGATCGACGAACGTTTGGTGACGTGGCCGGAGTACCGACCGGTAGAGCTCAAGGCTAATCAGCGGACCAATCTGAGTTCCCAGGTCCTCGCCAATCCAGAGCATGTCAATCACGCCCTTACCCCGATCCAACATGCGCTCCATGACCTCGAGCTGAATCCGGGTCTTTCGATCGAAGTACGCCGCGCTTTCGGGGGCACCTGAGAGGATGTCGATCAAGACCTGTTCCATGGTCCGAACCATGCCTGTCGAGTTGATGATGTCCGCTGTCCCGGGATCCCCAAGGATGAGGTAGTAGTCGGATAGTGCCGTGCAGCGCTCCATTGCCTCTGCGTAGTCGTAGTCATCCGGGGAGGGCAGCGGCCACGATTGGATCTCTTCCAGTGTCGCGCTCAGAAGAGGCCAATCGCAAAAGTCCCAGTAGCCGCCCGTCTCGTGCGAAACCCAGCGCATCCGTGCGCCCCATTCGTTCACAATGCGATCCTGGACGGGCTGATGGAGCGGCGGGCCGGCATACCGCGGCGTCGCGCTTCGGAAGTCCACGTTGAGCGCCCTACGAAGGGCCTCGTCGTCGTTCTTCGCGATTCCGAAGTGTCGCTTGAGGCGGGAGTCGATCCCGGGATTGGCGGTGTAGTCGATCGGGACGCGATCAGGCTCCTCGTGAGCGAAGGCCATCTTCACTCGCTTCTTTGAGGTCATCTTGCAAATAGGATATTCTTGCCGCAATACCCGTTCGATGCACGCATGGGGCAATTTGTTGAACTATCCGGTCACCGCACCAGCGGAGGCACTCGCAACGTTCACCTCTACAATTCGACACTCGGTGGTTGTCCATGCCAACTCAATCCAGTTCGCCAGGGGAGACGTCGTCGCCTATCCGCAGGTTGAGAGCCGAATGCTTCTGGTGTGCGAGGAAGGAACTGGAGGCGTCACCGTAAACGGGCATCGGCATCCACTGGCGGCGGGTCGGCTGATGTTCCTTCCCTGGCGCCACTCGATCCGGTACCAGGCCGATCGGCTCACACCATTTCTCCTTTCCGGGATTCACATGATCCCATGGTACGAGCCCGATCAGACCGTCGCCTTTGGTGTGGCACACGGTCCCGGGCAGGATCATCACGGTTCCCCGCATCGGTCCGACCGGGACCTCGGTCCTCTCACTGGAGTCATCCACGGCAGCATGAACCGGAACGACCGGTTGGACGATCTGGTTCGGCTGACGCTCGCGGAGTTCCGGTCCTCGTTTTTTGACACCACAACAGCCAACAGCCTTGCCAGACTCATTCTTCGGGAGCTCTGGCTTCTGCAAACCGACGCGAGAGGCTCTGTACGATCCGAGTCGCCCGAGGACACGCTTGGGTCCATCGAGCGCTACGTGCTTGACCATCTGTCGGAGCCAATCTCAGTCCAAGATCTCTGTCGCTTGTCCGCGATGAGCCAGTCGACGCTGCGGAGGCGTTTCGTGAAGACCCTGGGTGTCTCGCCGTATGAGTGGGTTGTTGAGCGGCGGATCGAGGAGGCTGAAAGGCTCCTAAGCACCCAAACCATTCCCGTTCGCGAGATCGCCGCGCGTGTGGGTATCCCCGACGCCGCCTACTTCAGCCGTGTCTTCACGCGACGAGCCGGCTTGACACCCCGCGCCTATCGAAAGCGACATCTGAACCTATAGCCGAACCTGCCGAGTCACGGATCGGTAGCTCGCCCCTCATCAATGGATGAGGCGCGCTCAAGATGTCTGCTGTAGACCGAGGGTCGCCGGTGTCCCCAGCCTGCCCAACCAAGAGGATCAGAGTGAAATCTCTGAGGCACCACTGCGACCGGGACGTCGACGATGGCGACGCCAGGATGTTCGTCCATTTGCAGGAGGCACTCACCACTCGGCCCAACGAGGAATGAGCCGCCGTTGTAGCTCCCGGAGTGGTTCACCACCGCGATGAAGAGTTCATTCTCAGCGGCGCGGGCGCGAGTGAGCATCTCGTTGTCCGCGCGGTTCAGGGGTGCGTCGAGCCGGGAGGTATTCGTTGCAAGAGGACAGGCGATGAAGTGCGCACCCATCGCACGCAGGCACCTGGTCGATTCAGGAATCTCTCGATCAAAACAGATGTAGAGGCCGATCGTATAGACGGAGTCCCCAACGGCACACGGTGCGGTCATGAACTCGTCGCCGGCCACAAAGGTACCCTCATGAGCTGCATCCTCGAACGGTCGGCAATGGACCTTGCGGTAGACCGCGATGATCTTCCCGGTTCGATCAATGTAGGCACAGCTGTTGTGGAGTGTTCCGTGAGGAGTTTTCTCCGTGAACCCGACGACGATATCCATTGCATGTTCGGATGCGAGATCACCAATCTGCCCGAGTTCCGGGCCGTCAATCTTCGTGCCGCATTCGTGGAGCCTGGCTCTCTCTTCCGGTGATGCATGAGGCGGGTAGCCCTGGATGACGTTTTCCGGCGTGATCGCCAGTTGTGCGCCGCGATTGCCTGCGTCCTGAAGCGACGCGAGTGTGCGATCGAGGTTGCCCGTGACGTCCCAGTGTCCCGTCTCGACCTGACACATGGCGACTCGAAGCGCTTCGCTCTCTGAGCGCAGATCAGGTGTCTTCATCGTCACTGGATTCTCCTTCACAGAACGCACGCGCGACATCGCAGAGTCTGTTGACGATCCGCCACCCAAACTCCGCGCTCGCATGGACTCGCGGGTCGTCTCCAAGGACGCCCCAGACCTCGCCGTCTGATGGCAAGGCCTCAAGGTCCACGAGTTCAGGGCGGAGCGCCAGCATCATCGATGTCTCAAAGGCCGCCGCATGATCGCCGGCAGTTCCGCTCTCGTCGTACCTCGAGTCCGGCAGCACAAGCGTCCGGAGTGCTCCGCCGTTCCGTGTGTACGCCTCTATCGCCTCACTCGCCGGGCCGTGCTCCGGGTAGTGACCGGGAACGACCACCACGCGCTCAAACCCGAGCGACTCGACTTCAAAGAGTGCGTTCCGAACGTTCTCGCGAAACAGGCGCCATCCGCCCTCCCGCTCCATGCGCTCCGCGTTCTTCCGGAGTAGCTCCTTTGGCACGCCGGAACAGGACTCTATCTCGCCGGTGTGGTCGACCGTCCCCTCAGGAAGCCAGTCAGAGACAGAGGGATCAAACACAAGCTCGGCAAGGACGCCACGATGGTCTCCCCAGTAGAGCGTCGGCATCACTATTCCCCCAACCTCTCGAGCGATGAATGCAGAGAGCTCCTCGGCCTTGATGCCGTCTAGACCGAGAGGGTTGTGGAGTCCGTGCCACTCCAACGTGCCAAGCGGGAGGTAGGCGACGGGCAGTGCTTCCCGACGCCTCTTGAGTTGTGCCGGCCGAAGCTCGTGGTAGCGGACACTCATCATCGCGGGTAGTCATGTGCCGCCGAAGCGATGATGTCCAGG
>JANQQY010000067.1 GCA_028284845.1 Spirochaetales bacterium | reverse complement strand
AACGAGCCCCGCCGCCCGGTCGCGATCGCCGGCGAGAACCGCGGCTACGAGCTGACTCTCAACGTTGATGGGGTAGTGCACCGAACGTTGATCCGATCGTGCCGATGCGGCCCGCACGAGACCGTGGTCAATGGGGCTGTGCGTGCGTGCGATCTGAGCGCTCGTCAGAGATGCCCCAATCTGGTTGACCTTCCCAACCGCGCTCCCGACGAAGGCCCGGAACGCAACGCCATAGAGTCGTGCGAGCTCATCGAGGATGCTGGTAGCGGTGGCTGACGCCTCGTTCTCCGCCGCCTGTGCGTCGGCCGATTGTGAGACCGCGAACGCGATCAGTTCGTCATCACCACGGTCGATGACAGGCCACCCCGGCAGGAGCAGCGTCAGGGTTGCCCTCACGAGCGACTTCCTCGTGGTGGGATCTGCGGTGGGGTGGTCATAGTCACCAACGACGAGGATCGCAACGTACGACGATCCAAAGGGCGTCACACGAACCTGTTCGAGCGCCGCCCGAGCCTCCGACGGATCGGTGTACTCGTCCCTCATGATGCGCTCAACGACTGCCATCTGCGCGAGAGGGCGTTGTGACTGGATTGCATTCCGAAGCTCGGTGTTGTTCGCAATGACATGCTCCACGGAGCTGGAGAGGAAGTCGAGTGGTGAGCCCTCGGAAGTTACGCGAGAGCCAACGAGTCTGAGCGCCTCGCCAATCTCTTCGAGTGGCTTGCTTGTGCGGTAGGCGAAGACAATGGAGACGATCACGCCGAGCACCAAGGCAGCGATTGCGGCGATGACGACGATGAGCTGAAGATTGAAAGCCTGTCGCAGGAAAATCCGAGTAGGACTCAATACAACGTGGCCGATCAGGGTCTCAGGATCTCTCACGTAGGCGGCGGTGTACTCCATGTCGTCTACGCGTAACGCAAAGGAACCACGCATGGAGTCAAGCTCGTCTGAGACATCGGGCATCTTGCGTCCCTCAGGCACGTTCGAGACGATCGCTGAACCATCGGGTCCGAAAATCGCCACGTAGGTCTCTTCGCTTGCCACGAGTGATGCCAGCCGTCCTCGCAAGACTTCAGCGTCAAGAAGGAAGTGAACAGACGCCTCACCGCGGTAGGGATCCTCGAGCGGAAGTGCCTGCCGTAGGAGGATTGCGTTGCTCGATCGGCCCAGAAGCGATATGGAAGTCGCCGGGAGGATGGCATTCTCCAGGCGCGGTGCAAGTACATCCTGCAGTACCTGCGCCGGCGTAAGCTCCCCGTATGAGAAAAAGTTCTCCGTGAAGATCTCCGGTCGCGCGTAGATGTCGGCCACCGTGAAGATCACATTGAGCTCGTCGATCACGACAATAACGTCTATCAGGACCGAGTCGAGGATGACGTTTGCGTAGACCGAGTTCCAGGCGTCGAGGAGCCAGATCGGGACCGATCCACTCAGGGGTCCGGATCTCGAGTAGAGGCGGCGGAGCTCGTTGGTTCGGTCAATTCGAATGGCGATCTCGCGAACGCGTTCCAGCTCGGTCTCAAAGAGCCGCTGGTTGAGATCGAGCGAGCGCAGGTTCGCAGCGAGCAGATCACTGCGAAGCTGATCCAGACCTCGGCGCAGTGCGACCGATCCAACGAGCATGGGAATGGCGAGGACGATGATATAGAGCACCACAAACCGCCGCAGAAGCGAGCCGCCGGGTTGCCCTCGCGTTCGCGCCATCGTCCCTACCGTCGCATTTACGACGACTCCTGATCAGCTGTAAGAAGCCCGCTGATCGGAGCGGCCTCGGCCATTGACCGAAGCGTGTGAGTCATGTCCCGAGCAAGCTCTTCGTAGTCCGGTTCGGGGTGGGTGCCTTGGACGCGGGCGATCCACTCGGACGGGATCGCAGACGCGCCGCCAAAGGCGCCGGCAATGTACCCGGTCATGCATGCGATCGTATCACAGTCGCGTCCGAAGTTTGCGCTTCCAAGGACGGCGCCGCGGTAGTCGCCCTCTGCCGCGATGAACATCCCAAGCGCTACGGGGACGCTCTCCAACGGTTCAACACTCGGACTCAACCGCTCGTTCGAAGGCACAGGGTTCGGACCGCGCTGTACAAAGGGGACGAGGAGTTCCTCCCAATAGGTCCTCGTGAGCCACTCGGTTCGCTCGAGCACTCTGCTTGCGCGTCCAGCCCCGGACGCCGGGAACCGATCGATTGACTCATTCGCCAAGTCGATCGATCGCGAGAGCGGGGCAGTCAGGACGTTGTGACCGGCGTTCGGAAGGGAGCGACGCGCAGCCTCGCACACCGATGAGACGGTTGCCGTCGGATGCATTGCTTCGGCGGTCGCCGCAGCAATGACGCAGGCGGCGTCACGCGAGTATCCGTCGTGAGAGAGCGAGGCGATCTCGTATGCGTCGCGAGAGGCCTCCTTTGGATCTCCCGCGTTGATCACTCCTATGGGTCCAATACACATGGCTGAGCTGTTGTCCGGGATGTTGCCGATGCCCGCGCTCCGTGGATCCACTGCCGAGTAGGCGATGCGGTGGTAGCTCGCATCGATCGACATCCAGAATTCTGAAACATCCATCTCCTTCATCCACGTTTCCGCAAGGTCGTCGGCTGTGATCCGCCCGCCGACTCGAAGAATGGTCCGAATGATGAGCCGGGCGAGTCTTGTGTCGTCTGTGTACGCGCCGGGCGTGTTCGCGCGCGTGTAGGCGCCCTGCCCCGGCTGAAAGAACTCCTTTGGGCGATCGAACTCCACCATCCCGGTAATCGGACCGTCGTGGAGCTCTCTTATGAACTGGAAGTGCATCGCCTCGATCGGTGCGCCCAGTGCATCTCCAACGGCCCCGCCCAGAAGCCCACCGTGGACGCGATCATAGAGAGAATAGGATGACGTGCTCATTGCCGGCTCGCCGCGGGGATTCTGATCGTTGCGGAGCGAATAGAGGTGCGCATTATCTGCATGGTCGCCTTGAACACTCTGGGGCGCAAGAGCACAATACTTGCGATACCGTACAGCGATTTAGGTGGCGATCGGTCGAGCGCCGGACGCAAAGTCGATCGTGGCATGAAGCCGAGGCGAATCTCCAACGGGCATCGAATGCGGTGCTCCTGGCAAAACCATCAGGGTGCTGGCAACGCCGGCCTCCCGGAGAGCCGCGTGCATCAGCCTGCTCTGCTCAACGGCGACCTGCTCGTCCTGATCTCCGTGAATGAGCAAGTGCGGCACACTGTCAGCGCCAACGAGGGCGATCGGGCTGAGCCAAACTCGCTCCTCTGGGTCGCCCTGGCTCAGGCCGCGTTCAAACTCAGCCACGCGCGGCGCCTGCTCCCGTGGGATTCCCTCAAGCGACGCATACCGCGCGAAGTCGTACACACCGCTCCACGCGACAACACCTGATGGCCTGCGGACGGACCGAGGGTCATCAGATGCCGGCGAGGTGCGCAAGATCATGGAGTCTTCCATCCGGTGCGCGAGAAGTGACGCGAGGTGGGCTCCCGCCGAGAATCCCCAGAGCACCCAGTCCCTGACACGAAAGCCCTCCGCCTCAACGGCCTCCATCGCAACCTGTGCGCCACGGCGAAGATCGGCGAGCATCTCGAAGCCCCGTCCCTCGTAGGAGAACCGATACTCGAGAGAGGCGAGGACGACTCCACGGGAGAGAACGGTCCGGTACCCCGGCGGACGGTCCTTCGTTCCTTCGCGCCAACCGCCTCCGTGGATGTAGACCAGAAGCGGGACCTCCGGCGGTTCCAACGTTCCCGGGTCAGGCAGGTAGAGATCGAGGCCGAGGGTTCGTTCGGTCCCATTGGTTGTGATTGTGCCAACGGGAACGTCACAGATGATTCTTGATCTCCACATTGGTCACACCTCCACGCCTCCTGCGCTCAACGCACCGCTCGCGTCGTCAGGCGTCGGATTGACACAACATCAGAGCAGCAATAGCGTAGGTTATCAACCGTCATCTGGAGCCGCTGTGAGCGCTGTGAACTCGGTGGACAAGGCAGCCCGAATCCTCACGCGTCTTTCCCGGGGTGGCGCCGCGAACGTTGGGACGATTGCGGACGAGTTGCAGATTCCCCTGAGCACGACCTACAAGATTCTCGCGTCTCTGGAACAACATGGCCTCGTGGAGCGTTCTCCTGCACATGGATACCGCCTTGGGTACAGGCTGATCGAGTTTGGTCACCGGGCGCAGCAGAGCGACCTGCTCGCGGTCGTCCATCCATTGATCGCGG
>JANQQY010000050.1 GCA_028284845.1 Spirochaetales bacterium | reverse complement strand
CCGACGGGAACGGTTCAGCGGATGACATGCTTCAGATGCTGGAGTTCATGCGTAACGATGACGGTGGCCCGTTTATCATGGTCAATCTGCTCTACCTGAGGGAGTCGGGAACGGACGACGAGGCTGCAGCGGCCGAGCTCGCTGACTACAACTCCGCAGTCCTGGGATTCCTGCTACCCAGAGGTAGCTACCCGTTCTACAACGGTGATGCCGCTGCGCAATCCGTCTCTGTATGGGGAATCGAAAACGGAGAGGAGTGGTCGTCAGTCGGACTGATTCGCTACAGAAGCAGACGCGTGATGCTGCAGATGACAACCAATCCGAATTTTATGCAGTCACAGGCCAACAAAACGTCATCGCTCGCGAAGACAATCGCCCTACCGACGTCCCCGACGCTGGCACTGGGGAGTCTCAGCGTGACTGTCGTGCTGGTTCTGCTTGTAATCGGGCTGCTGGTACAGTTGCGCATAAGCCGCAGGATGCAATACAAACTCCGGACCAAGGGCGAAGGCGTGGCTGCGTGACCAAACCTTTAGGGTGAGGAGCCAAGCAGAGTGCGGTGTTCAGCGTGATGGTGACCATGATCTCCTCATCGGGAATCGGATTCACGAAGAGGCGTAGCCACCGCACGAGGAGTTGAGAAGGGGTCTGCGCCGAACGCTTTGGCGAAGTCGTCACGGTGTGGACGCGCGACCGCAGAAGGTGAGCACGGAGGCTAGAAATGCGCACGTAGATGTCTTCCGACTTTGGCGCGCCGTGGTCCTCTGACTCAACTGACTCCGAGAGGCTCGACGCGTTCGATCTCCGGCCCGATGGCCTGCTCAGCGTCCCACAGATCGACTGCACGTTGCGCATTGAGCCAGAACTCAGCCGAGTTGCCGAACAGCCTCGAGAGTCGGAGTGCCATCTCCGGGCTCACCGCTCTACGCTCGCGAGCTGGGAGACACTCAGCTGGTAGTCGGGCATGAAGTCTTCTCGTAGCATCGCTCCGGGATGGGTCGGACGAATTTCTCGCTTCCCTGTGTTCTCAATACTCATCTCTCGTATCGCCCGCCTGAGGATATCAGGCGTGGTGCTCCCCCGCTACGACGGCCCCAGAAGATCGTCGAGCGCTGTTTCCTTGTCGATGACGACCTGGGCGGCGGCGAGGACGCGTTCGGTTGCACCTTCGATCACGCGCGCGAAGACGACAAAACTCTCGCTCATCTCCAGGACAGTGCCGGTCACAAACACGTCGGTTTGGAGGGATCGCGCGACTTCCACTGCCCTAACGGTGTCGCGTAGATCGTCAAGCCCCAGGCCGCTGATCGCGAGTTCGTTCTCGATCTCCTCGGTTGATACGAGGGTCAGTCCGTCACCTCTCGCCAGTGCGGTGGTGGAAACCTGCTGGATGTATCCGCGCAATCCGTCATTAAACGCGTCCGGGTACTGGACGTTCGTGCGGATCAGGAAGGGAGCGACCGCGACGGTGGACTGGGTGGCATCGAGGTGTTGAGCAATCTCATCGAACAGGTAGTGCAGATGATCGATGGTAGACCGCTCGCGGGCGACAACCGGTAGGCTCTCATCCTCTGAGAGCTGTTGGAGCACCTCATCGTCGAGCTGCGCCTGCTCGCCGAGTGTGGCCAGATAGTTGTCCAGGATTTCCAACTCTTCCTCGAAGCCGATGCCGTCAACACGCCTGCGTGCGGAGAGAAGCCTT
>JANQQY010000031.1 GCA_028284845.1 Spirochaetales bacterium | reverse complement strand
GACAGTCCCTGTCATTGACGCACTTGACGAACGCGAACCGCGCGTTGGCGACGTGATCACCATCCGTGGCCGCGGATTCGGGGAGACACGACGGGCCAGCTATGTGAACTTTCCAACGGAGTACGGCGAGTGTCTGGGCTGCCACGAAGAATACTCATACGCGCTCTGGACAGATGATACGATCGTCGTCCGAACTCCGGCGGGTGTTGAAGCGGGATTTGTCAGCGTCGTAACGGCATGGGGGCAGAGCAACCCCATCCGGATCGACCCCGTCTTTCCGTCCGGAACCATCTAGCGGGGATCACGGAGCGAGATCGCGCTTACCTATGGCACGTCGATCGAGGCCTCTGCGGGCGACTTGCCCGCGATTGGCACGCCGGCCGACGTGACCGTCGAGATAGAGATCCCTGCCGTTCGGGCCGGTTACGCCCAACGAGAGATTCGCTATCTGACCTCCGACGATCCGGTGATGAGAGTCGTAGTGGGCGATGAACCTGCGAGTACGGAGGTTCGGCGGTCGCTGCTTGCCTACCGCTATGAACTGCGTTCGCAGATCGACGAGACCCTCGTCACCGCCTTCTACGAGGATCAGACCGGATTCTTCGCCTACTATACGCGCGCCGAGCCGGGTCTTTCGGTTCGTGCGCCCTCGGTTATCGCATTGGCGGATCAGGCGCGTCGGGGGCGAGCGAGTCCGCTTGCTATTGCACGGGCCGCCTACGAGCTCACGATCGATGCTCTCGTGCCTGCGCGGCTTGGCACACCTGTGACGCCGGAAGAGGCTCTTGCCGCCGAGTACGCTGATGACCGCGGATACGCGCACCTCTTGGTGTCGGTTCTTCGTGCTGCCCAAATCCCGGCGCGAGTCGTCAGTGGGGTTCTCGTTGGAGAGACGGTCTACCCGCACCTTTGGGTCGAGTTCTTTGTCACCGGCATCGGATGGGTCTCCGCAGACCCCTCCCTGGGTGACGGCGCGATTCCCGCAGGATTCCCGTCGTTGGCCGATCCGCGTCCGTTCTACTTTGGCAATCTCGACTCACGGCGTATCACATTCTCGTCAGGCACCGCTCCGATATCCAGCGACGAACCCTCTACCATCCAGAGGTCGCCTGATGATGCCTTGGCGCTCGCCGGCGTCTTTGTCGTGACCGGGGATAGGATCGCAGTGGTCGAGACCATCTGGCATCGGCCCGTGCTTCTCTCGCTGATCGCGGCCGATTGACTTTGCAGTAGCGGCTTCCTATGCTCCGACCGCGGAGGAATCATGTCGCATCTGAGCAGAATTGATCCCGAAATCCATGCCGTGCTCCACGATGAGGAGCGGCGCCAGCGAACGAAACTCGAGCTTATCGCGAGCGAGAACTTCGCCAGTGCCGCGGTCAACGAGGCGACCGGTTCCGTACTGACGAACAAGTATGCCGAAGGCTATCCGGGGAACCGCTACTACGGCGGCTGCGAGGTGATCGACATTGCCGAGAACCTGGCACGGGACCGAGCGAACGAGCTCTTTGGCTCTGACCATGCCAATGTTCAGCCCCATTCCGGCAGCAACGCGAACATGGCGGTCTACATGACGCTGCTCAAACCCGGCGACACCATCCTTGGCATGGACCTCGCGCACGGCGGGCACCTCACTCACGGTAGCCCGGTTAATTTCAGCGGCCAACTCTACAACTTCGTGCACTACGGTGTGAACCGAGAAACCGAGCTGATTGATTATGACCATGTCCGCACGCTTGCGGTCGAGCACAAGCCACGCCTTATTGTCGCAGGAGCCTCTGCCTACTCTCGGACGATCGATTTCGCTCACTTTCGTCGGATAGCGGACGAAGTGAGTGCATTCCTCCTCGTGGACATGGCACATATCGCCGGGCTTGTTGCCGCGGGTGAGCACCCTTCGCCGGTCCCGTACGCCCATTTCACGACGACGACGACGCACAAGACCCTCCGGGGCCCGCGGGGTGGGTTGATCCTTCTTGGAAACAACGGTGAGAATACCATTGGGGTGACCGCCGCAAAATCTGGCCGCACAAGGAATTGGTCGGAGTTGATTGATTCAGCAGTCATGCCGGGCGTTCAGGGCGGTCCGCTGATGCACGTCGTCGCCGCCAAGGCTGTATCCTTCCGCGAGGCGCTCCAACCGGCCT
>JANQQY010000026.1 GCA_028284845.1 Spirochaetales bacterium | reverse complement strand
GCGCTGCGGGAGTTGACCCAGCGGAGCAATACACGTGGTTTCCTCATGGCCGGAGTCTTCATAGGTCTGCTCGTCCTGCTTGGCGTTGCTTTTGTTCTTGCCACTCAACAGGCGTTGGTTCTGGCATCTGTCGTTCTTTTCTTCTGCTACGCGACCGTCCACGCATTTTTGATCAACGGATTCCACGAACTGGTTCACGGAACGGTCTTCCGCTCGAAGTGGCTCAACCAGACCTTTCTTGTGCTCTTCAGCTTTCTCTTCTGGGGCAACCCTCACTACTTCCGTGAGAGTCATATGCGACATCATCTCTACACGCTCCATCCGCCCGACGATCTCGAGGTCAGACTGCCGGTGGTGTTCAGCCCAAAGGACGTAATCCGCACCGGCATCATCGACGTTGGGCTTCTCTGGCGCATCCCTTTCTGGACGTTCCGAACCGCTCTTGGGAGACTCGACTATTCGGATACTGAGTGGAACGAGATTTGTTTTCCGCAAGAGTCGGTTGAGAAGCGAAGAGAGCTCTTTCGATTCGCCCGCTTCCTCATCGTAGGGCACATCGGTCTCACCGTCGGGTTTGTGGTGGCCGGCTGGTGGCAAATTCCCCTGCTGGTCAGCCTTGCCTACCCCTTCGGCCGGTGGCTCCACATCCTATGCAACACCACGCAGCACGCCGGTCTTCAAGAGGACACAACAGACTTCAGATTAAGTGCGCGCTCGTTCCTGCTGAGCCCGTTGGTGGAGTTCCTCTACTGGCACATGAACTACCACATAGAGCACCACATGTACGCGAGTGTTCCCTGCTACAACCTCAGAAAACTCAATCGGCTCCTGCGCCACGATCTTCCTGAACCGCCCCGCGGTCTCTGGAGAACTTGGAAGCATATCTTTGCGGTACTCCGGCGCCAGTCGCGGGAACCGGACTATGTCTTTGTCCCTGAGATTCCCGGGCAGTTGTAGTGGAGTACCTGACGGTCGCGACTGATGGGTCCCTCTCAGTCCGCCACTCCCACCCAAACGACGCTGAACTCCTTGCCGGCTGGTGGAATGACGGATCCATCATGGCTCATGCCGGATTCCCCAACGGTCTAGGCACGAACGAAGCCGAAGTGAAGTGCAAGATTCTCGCCGAATCAGAGAAGGGCCGGAGGTTCATCCTTGAGTCACATGGTACGCCGATTGGCGAAGCGAACTATCGAATGGTTGAACCGGAAATCGCGCAGATAGGAATCAAGATATGTGTGGCGAATCAGCGAGAGCGTGGATTGGGCACACGCTACCTAAAGCTCATCATCGCCCACGTCTTTCATGAGATTGGCGCTCAGAAGGTGATCCTCGACACCAAACCCCACAACACCCGAGCGCAGCACGTCTACGAGAACAAGATCGGGTTTAGGCGAACTCGTACGACTGACGAGGTGATCGAGTACGAGATCACCAAGGCAGAGTTCGAGGACGGGCCAACGTCGACCCATCCAACCTAGTCGCTGAAGTCGACAGACGTCCGATCACGAAGATAGGGCGTAACGATCGATTTCACCTTCTCATGGTAGGGATGCGCCTGGTACTCCATGAACTCTTCGAACGAACGATGCCGTGAGATCAACACGAGGTCTCGGTTGGAGTATTCCGATGGGAGATTGATGCCCACCTCAAGACTCGCAATCTGCGGAATCTCATCCGGCATCGATCGGAACTCACTCATGACGATGTTCGCAGACTCGTCGCGATCTCCGTTCAGATTCCACATGACAACGTGTGTGATCACTTATCCTCCCCGGCAACTCTTCAATGAAGTCGCTCGCGCTTTGCAAGTATGGCGAAAGGATCCCAATGAGTCTGTATGATCAGAGTCCAGTCGGGAGGGGCCAATGGAACACGTCGTTTACATCGCAACGAGCATCGATGGGTACATCGCGGGACCGGACGGAGATCTTGATTGGCTGCAGATGGTTCCGAATCCTGATCAGGACGACTTTGGCTTTGCCGAGTTTCTGGATGGGATCGATGCGCTCGTCATGGGTCGCACCACCTTTGAGACGGTTCTCGGCTTTGGAGGCGAGTGGCCGTACTCCGTGCCGGTCCACGTCTGGAGCAGAGGGACGGTCGTCATACCGGAACGCCTGAAGGAGCGCGTTTCACCCATCTCCGGAACCGCGGCAGAGGTCTCAGGCATCCTCGAGCAGAGCGGGGCACGGCGCATCTACGTAGACGGCGGAAGGACGATTCAGAGCTTCCTCAGGGCGGACCGTATTGACGAACTCACCATCACGACGATCCCGATCGTCCTTGGTGGTGGCACCCGACTCTTTGATCTTCTTGATTCGCCGCTTCGCTTTGATCTCGTCCGTACACGCACACACTTAAACCAGCTCGTTATGTCGACGTATCGGAGAGTTCGCGAATAGGTCTATATCGTGCGGACAAGATCACGACGATCGCCGTGCGGTCGTGACCATTCCAGATAGCTCCCGGTCGAGGCGCCTGGTAATCCTCTCATTGATGGCGCCGCACCAGTCCATCTTTGATTCGGCGTCGTGCGCCCATACGGAATCTGGGTATGCGGTCAGCACCCTGGAGAGAATTGCCTGGGCCCGGTAGAGCAGCGCTGAAGCAGCTGCCACGACTTGAGCGTTTGTTGACTCGTCGTAAGGGGCCTCGATGATGCTCATCGCTCGATCCCGGAACTGATCTCCTTGCTTCAGAAGTACGTACGCCTTCTGATCCCGCGATCCTCGATCCTGGTCGCCAACACCTCTTGCCGGGAACTCGAATTCCTCTGGTGCAACACCGGCACTCAGGGCTGCGTATACCATGTTGATTAATGCCATCGCATTGCTCGCGACGATTGAGTCCGCGTTCGGGTTCGTGTCCGGATGATACTTCATCACCAGCGAACGGTAGCGCTTCTGCCGCTCCTGGGCCGATGTCTCCTTGCCAAACAACTCTGTGAGCCGTTCGATGTCCCTGCGAAGCTCTGTCATAGGCGAAACGACCCTGCCAAAGTGCTGGCCCTGATAATGGAAGTCGTCGTGCGATCATCAATCAAGATTTGGCTCTCCTGGGGATTGATCCTCCACCCATTCTACCATCGGTGAAACTGCGGCCTCATTCGATTGGTGATGGTATAGTCTGTCGCAAGAGGATTGTTCCATGATGTGGCGACAGCGAGTTGCTCAGGTAGTTGCCGCGGCATCCGCCCTAGGCGGGCTCACCTACTTCAACTCGATTCGTCTCTCAATCCGTGCTGAATCTCTCCCGGGCATGTTCTGGGATCCGCGCTACCTGGTCTTCATCTGTGCGATTCTCTGGCTCCTCTCGAGTGCCATGCTTGGCGTGATTGAGCGCACCTCAATTCGGCACCTGCTCCAGTGGATTGCCCTCCTCACGGGACCCGTCGGGCTTGCCGTCGGCGTTACGTCGCCTGGTCTTTCCTTCCTTCTCCTCGTGATCGCCGGGGTCAGTGTTCTTGCGTCGCCAACGATTCACTCGCTGGTGATTGCTGCTCTGAGTGTCATCGTCTACGTACTGGCTGCAGCGGTTTCCGGAAATGGAACGTTCTGGGCCTTCTACGCAATCACCGGCACGGTCCTTGTCCTCGTCGGCATCTGGTTGCAGGTGGAGTTCACCCAGTGGAACCGACGGCTGACGCTCTTTGATCAAGCCAGCTGGGCCGCCGCGCAGTACGCCAAGGTCAATACGTCGATGCTCAACAGGCTCGACACCAGTGTCGAGGTGGCGCGGCTGCGCGAGCGGGAACGGATCGCCCGCGAGGTTCACGACACGGTTGGCTACGCGCTGACCGCGTCACTCGTGCAGTTGCGAGCGGCGCGTAAGCTGATGAGCACGAGCCCTGAGTCGGCTGATATGCGAATGGTCCATGTTGAAGAGATGGTCAATGACTCTCTTCAAGACGTGCGGAGAGAGGTCTCCAATCTTCGCGACGAGGCGGCGGTTCGTCAGGTAGGAACGAGTCGATGGCGTCGGCTCTGCGAGGTCTTTGCAACGAGCACTGGGATGCGAGTCTCCTTTAACGTTGAAGAGAGACTCGAGGTTGTCTCCGAGGACATATCCGAGGCAACCTATCGGATCATTCAGGAGTCCCTCACCAACGCCTATCGCCACGGCGGTGCGGATCACGTTGACGTCTCGGGCACATGGCGCGAGCATGAGGAGAGAATCCTGCTGCGGATTTCGGACAACGGTCGCGGGACGTTGGCGGTTGCCCCCGGGAACGGCCTTTCGGGAATGCGGGAGCGTGTGGAGCAGTTGAACGGAACGATCGTCTGGGTCACGAAGCCGGAGCGCGGTTTCGACATTGGAGTGGACATCCCATGGAGCGGCATTCAGCGTGAAGTCAATTAGGGTTCTGGCAGTCGATGACCACGCGGTGTTTCTTGAAGGACTGGTAACGCTGATCCGAATCGAGGACTCAGGGATCGAGGTGATTGGGACCGCCTTCAACGGACAGGAGGCGCTCGAACTCGACGATCGGCTGCGGCCCGATGTCGTTCTTCTCGACATCCAGATGCCGGTCATGGACGGCGTGGAAGTTGCGCGTCGCATCAAGGAACGGCGACCTGAGAGCAAGATTCTGATGCTCACCACCTTCAACGATCGCAAGCTAATCACTGACGCGCTTGCGGTCGGCGCCAACGGCTATCTCCTCAAGGACGCCCATTCGGAAGAGGTCATCCGTGCCATCAAGAGTGTCCACGACGGACACGTGTTGATGTCGGCCGATGTCGCCAAGAGTCTCAGTCAGGTGCCTACGGAGAAACCGACCCCAGAGACGGGGACGGTCGGCGCGAGCAATGTCGATCCGGAGCGCATCGAAGACCTCACCAAGCGCGAACGAGAGGTGCTCGAGCTCCTCTCACGTGGCAAGTCCAACGCGGAGATCAGCGAGGAACTCTTTCTGAGCGAGAAGACCGTCCGGAACTATGTAAGCCACATCTACGACGTTCTCAACATTCACTCTCGGACCCGTGCGGCCCTGTGGGCGACCCGCAACCTTCGGGGTGGTGATGAGGACGATGCCCAACCCTAGACTGGGACAAGTCCCAGGATCTTAGGACAAAATCGACCGCAATTCGTGACCCGAGTCTCTATCGCCGGCGAGTCGTCAGGGCTATCCTCCATGCCAGAACGGAGGTAGCAATGGCCGATGCCCTGGGCGAGTTCCCGCCCTTGGTCAAGAAGAACTCGCGCATGGATGAGTGGCGGCGGTCATTGAGACGTAACTACGATCTTTACCTGATGTTCGCCTTGCCGCTCATCTGGTACATCATCTTTCGTTATGTGCCGATCTACGGCATTCAGATCGCCTTCAAAGACTTCGTAGCGTCCCGAGGGATTCTGGGAAGCGAGTGGGTCGGCCTGCGGCACTTTGAGCGCTTCTTCCGGTCGTTCTTCTTCTGGCGACTGATGCGGAACACGCTTGGTATCGCTCTTTACGACATTG
>JANQQY010000012.1 GCA_028284845.1 Spirochaetales bacterium | reverse complement strand
CCCAGTTCACGATTCCACCGTCGATCAGGCGGACATTGTCAAAGCCGTACTGGCCGAGCTGCCACCAGAAGCGAGCTGCGTCGTAGTCACCCTTCGCGTCGTAGGCGAGGATCTGGGTATCGTGGTCAACACCGAGCTGGCCAAGAAGGGCCTCGAGCTGCTCACGATCGGCACGCATGCCACCAAAGCCGTAGACGTCAGTGGAAGCGCTGTAGTCGGCACGGAAGATGTTCTGAGCTCCGGGGACGTGTCCGACCATGTAGTCGGCGGCTTTCCGAATGTCGAGAACCACGATGTTCTCACGAGCAGCCATGAGTTCACGAGCCTCGGCCACACTGACGAGATTACCTGAATCCGCATACGAGTTGATGCGAATCTCAGTCTGATTGAGTTGTTCTTCACTCAGCTCAATGTCGCCGCCGCTGAAAGCGAGGAACGCAACAGCGCCAACAAGAAGAACAACGAGAACGGAGAGGGCAATAACTACCTTCTTCATACAAACCTCCAAAGGTTCAGATGGCGGAGACGATCAACGATCATCTGGGTCCGCTCACCCCTATTCTGCTTGCGTTGATTTTCTAAGCGGCAACGCTCCGCCGTTCACTAAACGATCGCCTTGCCACGGGCCCGTCTCTTGGCCTGCTTCTCAAGAGCCTTCTTGGCCTTGAAGCGGTTTCCGTACGATTGGAGCGGTCCCTTGGTAACACCAACGAACTCGCTGTTGTCCGTCCGGGTCTCGCCAAAGACCAGATCCAGAATGTGGGCCGCCTGCTTACCGCCCTTGACCATCGATTCACGGCACGCCGCACAGTAGGTGACCATGTGATCGCTCTCGACCTCAGAGGTCCTGCGGCTCATGACACGACCCGCAAGCTCAGGGTTCGCCGGCACGATCATTCCTCCGAATCCACAGCATCGCGCAGTCTCGCGGGTATGCGGCGGCTCTTCAGTCTGGTAGCCCATCTCGTTCATGATCCACCGGATGCCGTCGTGGATACCGGTTCGATCACGGGTCGAGCAGCTATCGTGAATCGCGAA
Organism: Spirochaetales bacterium; assembly: GCA_028284845.1. Lineage (GTDB taxonomy): Bacteria > Spirochaetota > Spirochaetia > DSM-27196 > SLST01 > SLST01. The sequence continues at coordinate 2,471 of JANQQY010000012.1, read as the reverse complement.
GGTCAGATCGCTCTGCTTGCCCACGTCATAGGCCTTCTCAGGGAGACCGATCTCAGGGAGGATTTCCCAGAGCGACTTCACGGTCTGGTTCGGGCTGTAGGCGCTCATGTTCAGGAAGCAGCTCTGACAGGCAACGATGATCTCGGTCGCGCCAAGCTTGTCGATCTCCCGTTGGAGCTGGGCGTAACGCTCTTTGAACAGATCGGTCTGACCCAAAGCCTTGGTAGGCTTGCCGCAGCACTTGAGGATTGCACCGGTGTTGCCGAGCTTGTCCTGAAGGTGGCCGTAGATCTGACCTACCGCTTCCGGGTTGTGGCTTGGAAGCGAACAGCCGGGGATAAACACACGGGTTGTCTCGCCATCCGGACTTGCGACCGTCGTGTTGAAGGTTCGGGAGAACCCAGCCTTCTGGTGCGCATAGATGACATTGTGTCCCTTCATCGGGCTCTTGCCGCCGTTCTGCTTCACAAGCTCAGCGCGCATGCCACCAAAGACGCCCTGTATGTCGAAGTCCTTCGGGCAAACGAGGGTGCACTGCTTACACATGTTGCAGCTGTAGGGAACGATCGGGTCGATGCTCTCAGGCTCAGCAAGGATCTCAGAGAAGAGCTGCTTGGGGCACTCGGTGAAGTCGCTGAGCATCTCACACTCTTTCACGCACTTCAGGCACTCACACTTGAAGCATCCTGAGCCTTCGGCTCGAGCTTGTTCCTCAGTAAGACCGTAGTTGTACTCAGAGAAATCGAGGATGCGCTGGTCCGCCGTCATCACACGTGCCGCCGCGCGGTCGCGCCGGTCGTACGACTCCGGGGCGTCGGTCTCAAGCTTACTCTCGTAGGCTCGCTCACCGTCACGGTCGGCAAAGAGATCTTCCTTGTTGAAGTGCCGAAGCAGGGTGGTCGCAGCCTTCCGGCCTTCAGCCATCGCTTCAATGGCAATGACGGAGTGGCCCGACGCATCGCCGGCTACGACGATGTTCGGAATCGAGGTCTGGAGCGTGACATCGTCGACTACGAAGCGTCCGCCGCGACCGGTTTCAAGATCGGCCGCGAAAGTGTTTTCCGTGGCCTGGCCAACGGCAAAGACGACGCTGTCGATCTCGATCGTTTCGATGTCGTTCTCGTCGTAGCTCGGTGCAAAGCGGCCGTCCTCGTCGAAGACGGAAACACAGCGCTTGAGTTCGATCGACTCTACAGCATCTCCACCGTGTATCGCGACCGTACCACGGCCGTAATGGACAATGACGCCCTCTTCGATCGCCTCTTCGAGTTCCCAGTTGTGCGCGGGGGCCTCGTTTATATCGCCCTCAAGCATGATGAGGTGGACCGAGCTAACGCCAAGCCGACGCGCACTTCGAGCAACGTCAATAGCGACGTTTCCACCGCCAATCACAGCGGTAGAGATCCCAAGACCGGGATAGGCGCCGTTCAGGCTCGTGTCGCGGAGCATGTCTACGGCGTTGAAGACACCCGGCAAATCGTGACCAGGCACGGGGATGACAACGCCCTTGTGAGCGCCAATCGCGAGCACAACGCCGTCATAGTCGTTCTTAATCTCGTCCCAGCTGACATCAGTTCCAATGTCGACGCCGAGGCGGAACTTCACGCCAAGGCTCTCAAGGAGCGAGTACTCCAAATCAATGACATCGCGGGGAAGGCGGTAGGCGGGAATCCCAACGCGCATCATCCCACCGAGCACCGGAAGACGGTCGAATACGGTTACCGAAAATCCCTCTTTCGCGAGGTCAAACGCCGCTTGCGCACCCGCAGGACCCGCACCGATGATCGCGACGCTCTCGTCGCGGGTTGTGGCTCGGCTTCTGTCCCAACGCTCCGGCTTGTCGTAGTAGTCGGCGACAAATCGCTTGAGCCCGGCGATGTTCATCGCACTGCCAACCTCGTTGCGCTTGCACGCGGATTCGCAGGGATGCGCGCAGATGCGACCAAGTGTTGCGGGAAGGAAGAGTTTCTCTCTGATGAGGTCGATTGCCTCGAAGTACCGGCCCTCGCCAATCAGATTGACGTAGCCCTTGATGTCCGTATGCATTGGGCACGCAGCCTGACAATACGGTGATTCTTCTCCAAGACAGTTATCGACGATCGTCTTCATGTGATCGACGAGCGATGTAGCCATCAATTGCTCCTGTAATGTGATTGCAATCACATAATAGCAGCATGATTGAATCTGTCAAGAAATATCGATAAAAACTTGACGAAACTTTCGGTTCAATAATAGGATCGAAATCACAATAAATAATCCATGGAGACCATGGAAAAGGAGCTCATATGAAAAGCCCTCTTCTGAAGAAGGCGCTCATAGGTATTCTCGTCCTTGGCGGACTGATTACGCTGGGAATCGTGTTTGACATCGCCACTCACCTTCGGACTGCGATGGCGTGGATTGACGGACTCGGCTTTGTTGGCGCCTTCCTCTTTATAGCGCTCTACGCCGCGTGTACCGTCCTCCTCGTG
>JANQQY010000720.1 GCA_028284845.1 Spirochaetales bacterium | reverse complement strand
GCCGATATTGGCGAATACCGGGACCGATGGAGCGTGCTTCTTGAGCCGGAAATGATCGATGACCTCCGGCTTCCTGAAGAGGATTCGGATTGATCCCATTCCAACCGGTATGCGAGCCTGCTCTGCGATCTCCGCCAGCAACTTGTTGAGTCGGTACCCCTCAGCCGAACCGCCGGTCATGGACGATATAAAAACGGGCATGCTGATCGGCATACCTGCGAACGAGGTTGAGAGGTCGATCTCCGCATGCGCCAACTCCGGAAGCGACGAGTGTACGAAACGGACCTGATCGAGCATCGTCTGCCCGCCTTCTACCTGGTACCGCTCCTCGTCAATGCAGATTTCGAGATGTTGAGCTTTGCGTTCGCCTACCGACTCGCTGCCGCCCACGCCACTTCCTTTGCAGGCTCTGGCATTGGACTCGTTCCGGAGTCGCCGGTCGACTCATCCGGAGCGTCCTCGGCCCGATCGACCGGAGTGACAAAACTGTACTCGCGATATCCGTCTTCGCGGAGACCGGAGAGGAAGAAGGTGCCCGAGGGAACGGTAGCTGTCTCAACAAGCTCCTTGAGACGATCGGCCGTGTGCGGTGCAGTCAGCCAGGTCTCGTACTCGTCGAAGGTGGCGTCTCGCTCCTCCCGGAAGACCGATTCAAGGTCCCAGCTCTCGATGACTTCCGGTGCCCCCGGTGCGACGCGCGCGTTCAACAGCACCATTGTGTTTCCTGAACCGTAGGAAGCCATCATCACTGACTTTCCAACGATCTCCCTGCCAAACTTTTGGTAGCGCTCCTTCAACAAGAATGCGAGAGCAAGGAAGGTACTGGCGGTGTAGAGGTTTCCAACACGTGTGTTTGGCTCAAGTGATTCTTCAAATCCCCGTTCCGCGACGAAGGAATCCAACGCCTCGCCATGGAGACCGGTGTGGTGTGAGACAAGGCGATGGAAGGCGCTGAGCGCCATCATCTTGAAAGGCACATGGAAGACGAACATATCGGTTGAGTGCAAGACTTCTTCCGGAGTCATGCCTCGTCTGTCGCAGTGATCCTGGAACGCCGTCTCGAGCGCCTCGTTATAGCACTGCATCGAGTAGCTGCCCTTTACCTTCGCGGTCGTCGATCCGATCGGCCTGAAGAAATCGTCCACATCCCGCGAGCAAAGGCCTTGCGTTTCGAGATCGAGTTCCAGAAGGCGCGGATCCTTTTCCACGAGAAGGCTTACCGCTCCGGCACCCTGTGTGATCTCAGCGGTTGAGGGTGCATCGTAGCGTGCGATATCCGAACTCACAACGAGTCCGCTCTCGTCGCGGGGGCTTGTCGCGAGGAGGCCGGCGATACTCAACATCGCGATCGTGCCACCTGCGCAGGCGTGCTGCGTCTGGAAGGTCATGATGGTTTCGGGAATGCTCACCCCCGAGTTTTGAAGCATGCCCTCGAGGTATGCGGCCATCGGTTTCGACTGATCGACGGTCGTCTCGGTTCCGGTGCCGATGTACCGGAGCCGACTGGTGCTGTCCGGATTGCGACGGAGAAGGGAGTACGACGCCTGAGCGGCGAGCGTTGCACTGTCTTCCCAGGCGCTGGGGAATCGGATGGCAGATTGTCCGGTCTTCTCAATCGCACGCCGTAGCCGTCGTTCAAAGGACGGGTTTTGCGAGACTCGGTAATCGAAGAGACGATCGAGCGCCATCTTGGGCGCGGGAATGTAGATCTCAAGGTCGCTCAGCCCGATTGTTTTCTTCTCCATTCTCTCTGCCTCACATACTCCAAAAATCTTTAGCTCCTCTAATATAGATAGCCTCTAGAGGGGCGGCAATCGAATCTTGATTGGTGGACTCAGCTCCACCTGCCTCGTAGATTAGCACTATGAGGCACGCAGTTCTGCTGTCTGGTGGCGTTGATAGCTCCACCGCGCTGGCGGAGCTCGTGACGGCCGGCCACCATGTCACAGCCTACTACCTGAAAGTATGGCTCGAGGATGAACTTGACTACCTTGGTCAATGTCCTTGGGAGGCCGATCTCGAGTACGCACAGGCCGTCTGCGACCAGTTCAATGTGAAGCTCACGGTGGTCTCGCTCCAGC
>JANQQY010000715.1 GCA_028284845.1 Spirochaetales bacterium | reverse complement strand
GTTCGGATGCGGATGAGATCAAGGCTCTCGTCCTTCAAGAGATCAAGAAAGCCGGACGCCGTATCTCGATCGACGAGATGCGGGCGACGCTCCCCGACCGAAGCGCCAGAGTCGACCAGGTTCTTGAGTCCCTCGCGGAGAAGGGATTCCTGACGCGTTCGCGATCGAGCAGTGCGTCCGCCGGCGGATCGCGTACGCCGCCTCCGGAAGCAACGCGATCCTCCGGGCCCACACATTCAGCGGGTTCCGCGACCGTGCCGCCGTCGGCCTCCAGTCGCCGCAGGTCGCCGGATTGGCCGGACAACGACCAGTGGTCGAAGCACGACTACAAGAACGACGACGAGGAGCACCAGAAGGTCCAGACCGGGTGGGACCGCGCCTTGCAGGAGCCCGCCCCGGCTGGAGGCTACGATCCACTTGTAGAGGACTATAAGGATCATGCGGCAAACGTCGCAGAGAAAGAGAAGGCGGGCTTCCGTAGTCACCTGATGAGTTACCTCGGTGTGAACGCGGGAATGTTCGCCCTCTGGCTCTTTACCGGCTCGAACTTTCCCTGGTTCGCCATTCCGCTCCTTGCCTGGGGCATTGGGATGGCCAGCCACTACATAGGAGTCAAAGGCCGAGTTCGAGAAACGCGGGAGCTCGATCAGTCTGAGGGACTCACCCGCGAGCAGCTTCGGCTTTACCGGCGATTGGTGAAGAACCGAAATTCGTGGCAGGGCCATTTGGTCTCAAATGTCGCTACCTCGGTCTTTCTTCTCGCGCTTAATCTGATCACCTTTCCTGGGTTCCTCTGGGCGATCTTCCCAATCGGCGGCATGGCGATTGGAGTCTTCTCGCATCTTCCTGTCTACAAAGCGAAGGAACGTCGCCTGCTCAAGCGTCTCCGCGATCTGGGCGCCCGAATTGGTGGGATTCTTGGCGGAAAGGCACGTGTGGATCGCTCTTCCGAAGGCCGACGCGAACTCCCCCTCTCGGGCCCTGCGGCTGAGGCCGAGCAGATTCGGCAGCGAGTGATCTCGGCGATCAACGCAATGCCGGACGATTCGCCGCTTGGGGAGGGGTTTGAGCCCCTCTTGGAGAACTATGTCGATCAGATCAAACTCCTTGACCAGAAGAATCGGGAACTGGGAACGATCATGGAGGGCATTCCTGTCGCCGATCTGGAGCGCGATCTCCTGGTACTGCAGAGAAAGCGGGAAGACGAAGGGAACGAGAAGGTCGCCGCGGAGTATGATCGATCCATTCTTCAGATTCAGAAGCAGCAATCGTCGTTCGGAGAGCTCCGGAACGAGCAGGAGATCTTACGCCTTCGGCTCTCGTCCAGCCTCAACCAGTTAAAGCAACTCGAAATCGACCTTGCCCGAATGCGGAGTATGTCCGGAGGAGGCGAGGAGTCGACCTCACTCGCCCTGCTTCGCGACAAATCTCGAGAACTGAGTCAGTACCTCGACGACCTGAGCGCCGGATACAGAGAGCTCGAGTAGCGCGCCGGTTTGGATCAGCGGGCTCTATCGCAGCCGTTCAATCTCGAAAATCACGTATGAGTTCGGCTCCACGGCACCCGGCAGTCCGGCAGCCCCAAAGCCAAGCTCGGGCGATATGAGGGCAACAGCCGTCTCCCCAACGCCCATCCGCCCGATCGCCAGTTCGAGTCCGGGAAGTAGTCGCTCTCTGAGGTAGACAAAGGTCTGCGGTTCGTTTCGGTCGCGTGTGCTGTCAAGCTGCTGTCCGTTGATGTTCCGAAAGACGATGTGGATCTCGATCTCCTCCCCTTCGACCGGAGGTGCCCCGCCGGCACCGCTGAGGCTCG
>JANQQY010000714.1 GCA_028284845.1 Spirochaetales bacterium | reverse complement strand
TATCAAGCGCCCCGTTGCGCTCCTCTGTCGCGTTTTTCATCGCGCCACGCTACTGATCCCAACCGACGCTGTCCAGTGGTGGCGCAGGAATCGCCTCTTGGCACGCTTCGTGGGCGGCAACGATGTTCGCCCACGGAACCTCAGGCTCCACCATGTGCGTTGGTCCAATGACAAGTCCTCCGCGAGGTGTACATCGTTTAACGTTTTGGAACACGGCACGGCGGACTTCCTCCGGCGTACCGAACGGCATTGTGGTCTGAGTTCCGATGGTGCCCCAGAACGAGAGTCGGTCGCCAAACCGGGTATGAAGAGACTCGAACGACATACTCTCCGGTTGCACGGGGTTGAGGATCTGGATGCCGATCTCAAGCAGTTCGTCGATGAACGGCTCAACATAGCCGCACGAGTGGTAGAAGATCAGCGTTGAAGTAGAAACCTCTCGGACAGCGTCGATCACCTGAGCAAGGCGTGGTTTGAGCCATTTCCGCCACATCTCGACCGACATCATAGGCGTCCGTTGCATACCAATATCATCCCCAAGATGTACGATGTCGCATCCGGCAAGCGCGTACGCTCTGGCGCGAATCACCGCGATATCGGTGATCTTGTTGAGGAGAGCGGTCGCTCGATCGTCATCAGTAGCCATGTCTACCATCAGATCTTCCATCGACCGGATCGCCCACGCGGTCTCCCAGATGGTCTGCGACATGACACCCATGGATGCAAACCCATGATCATGAATCTCTTGAACGATCGGTGCGAGTTCCGATGCCGATCGAGTAGTCGGCATGGGGTGAGACTCAATGGTGGAAAGCGGCACATCTCCGGCGAGGGGACTCACGAGCCGCTTCATGTGGTACGCCTCCGCAGATCCAGGCACATGGGCGACTCCCCAGGGATCGATCGTCGTCCCGGCCGGCAGTGAAGCCGACGGAGACTCCGAACCATTCGACGAAGCCACCGGGTTGTCAAAGAGGCCACGATGAAGAAGTCCGAACCACTCGTAGGGAGAGGCAGCGCCGGTTTTCTCTCGAAAGACGCTCTGCTGATACGGGGAAAGATTGATGTCAAAGGGAACCGTAGGCATGCCCTCTCTTCTGAGGTTCACAAGTAACGCGTCGCGTGGAGTCATAGGCGTAGCCTACGAGCAGAACGAGGTGCTCCCAATGTCTACGGTGGTCGTCCTTTGGCCCGTTTTGGACAGCATCTTACCCGACAAGAGAGCAAAATATGATAAGAAGTGATTCATGATCCGAGTAGCTCGTAGCCCATCGACCCCCTATGATTGCGCCGGAGGTATGGAATGGGATACATCGGCGAAGAGCAGATCCGGCAGTATCAAGACGAGGGCTATTTCATCGCTGAGGGAGTTGTGCCCCCGGAGACGCTCGAATCGCTGCGCGGCGAGTGCGGCAGATTCATTCGGACAAAGGACGAGGAGCTCAAGGCGAAGGGCGTCGAACAGGAAGGCCTCACGCGAAAGGGCAATCGCTATTTCATCTCGAACAAGCACAAAGAGTGGCAGAGCAAGGTATTGCGCAAGTTCCTGTTCAGCGACCTGATGGCCGACGTGTGCCGCGCGACCATCGGCAAGAACGCCTATCTCTTCCACGAACAGTTCGTCGTGAAGGGCGCCGATCAGGGCATGAAGTTCAGCTGGCATCAGGACTCAGGATACGTCGGCTTCCCACACACGCCCTACGTGACGATTTGGACCACACTCGACGATGTGACCGTCTCAAACGGCACCGTCTACATCTTACCTTACAGCAAGGCAGGTACACGTGAGTTGGTGAAGCACTCTCAGGATCCGGAACTGAGAGACAAAATAGGATATACAGGCGACGAAGAAGGAATCCCGGTTGAGATTCCGGCGGGAAGCCTCGCAGTGTTCAGTAGCCTGGTGTTTCACAGAAGCGGCGCGAACACCACTCCCAACATGCGACGCATCTATCTCCCGCAGTACTCACCGGAGCCGATCCTGAATCCGCGCGGCGAGCCCCACGCATTTGTTGACCCGTTCCTCGTAGATGGAGTTATTCAACCCGCCGGTTCGCCGGAGTGACCGGCACGGAGGAAAAACGCCGCCGCGCGTGGGAGTCATTCTACGCTGAGGAACCGACCGACGGGAGCAGTCTCCTCCTTGTCGACACGCCGACGCTCGACCCGGTGCGCCCTCCGCTCCACCCCCAGTACAAGCAACAAAGAATCGAGTGGGCAGTGGCAAAGTACGAGGCGCAGTGTAATCGATTGGCCTGGCTGAACGACGATCGCGTTCCCTACATCGACTGCCTCTCAGGAACGGAGATCTTCGCGGCCGCCTTTGGATGCGAGGTTGGGTACCACAAAAAGGACAACCCATTCGCGATTCCTCTCGTTCACAGTGTCGCGGAGGCCGCAGATCTCAAGACGCCTTCGATTCATGCGCCGTCGTTGGCGACACTGTTCGAGATCGCGGACGACGCACGGAGCGCAACGGATCCCAGTGCGCCGGTGCGCCTTCCGGACATTCAGACACCCATGGACATCGCAGGAATCGTCTGGGACAAGAACGACTTCTTTCTGAGCCTCGTACTCGCGCCTGAGGCGGTGCGAGATCTCGCCTCCCGGGCGGCCGACCTCCTCACCTCGTTTCTGGACGAGTGGTTCGCGCGATACGGGTCGGCCTTTGTCGCACACTTCCCGGACTACTACATGCCACATGGGGTAACGGTGAGTGAGGATGAGATTGGCGCAGTGGGGCCGGAAATCTTCTGGACTCTCTTCCTTCCCGAACTCAATCAGCTTTCTGAGCGCTACGGCGGTATTGGAGTCCATTGCTGTGCGCACGCTCGCCATCAATGGAACGGCATTGAAAGTGTAAACGGCCTAATGATGCTGAACCTTGTGCAACCGGAGGAGGTGATCACGGAGTCGATCGATTGCTTCAAGACGGTAACTCCAATGATCCCACTTCCTCCGCGGGTCGTCCGCCCGGAGAGGGTCACAGACGAGAGGGCGTGGCGTGAGGCGTGGAAAGCGGCGTTCGAGGTGGCGGCCGGTGCTCGGCTTGTGTACAACATCCGTGCAGAATCTGAGGACGAAGCGAAGGCGATCGCAGACGGGTTTCGCAAGGCACAGACGGAGAGATCGGCGACCGGCTAGGCCTTTGATGCGGCCACACTTGGATGGCAGAGCCCTCGTTCAAGCTGCGACCGGGTCGTGCGAGAGACCGCTCTTCCACGCTGGATATCGCGGCGAACCGTGCGTACCTTTAGGGGACGAACGGCGACCGGCGGCGCCCCACCATTCCCCGTCGTAGGAACTCCATGAAACAGACAACATTTAACGACCTCGGATTGGGCGCTGTGACCCTTGAGGCCCTCAAGGGCACCGGGTACGCCGAGCCAACCGAGATTCAAGCGCTCTCCATTCCAGTCCTCCTTCGCGGAGACGACATCCTTGCAACCGCACAGACCGGCACGGGCAAAACCGCAGCCTTCGTCTTGCCGATGATCGAACGCCTCGCGCCGAGAGGTCACTCCCGCACACCAGGAAGCGGTGATGATCGAAATGGAGCGTCGCGAAGAAAGCGATCCTCGCAAGGCTCCTCTCCGGCCAACTCAAAGCCGCGCGCTCTTGTACTGACTCCCACGCGCGAACTCGCACTCCAGATCGAGGCGAGCATCGCCGCATACGGAGCGGGCAGTGGCCTATCGGCAGCGACGCTCTATGGCGGAGCCTCTCGAAACAAGCAGATCGACGCGCTTCGCGCGTGGCCGGATATCGTCGTCGCCACACCCGGAAGGCTGGAAGATCTCGCCGGTGAGGATCACATCTCTTTTGGGCGCGTGCGATACCTGGTTCTCGACGAGGCAGACCGTATGCTCGACATGGGCTTCATCCACGCCATGAAGCGAATCGTCAATGCGGTGCCAAAGGAACGACAGACTGCGCTCTTCTCAGCAACCATGCCCAAGCAGATTGAACAGCTTGCTCAGGAGTTCCTGAAAAAGCCTGAGCGCGTCTCGGCTGAATCGGGCGACGTTCGCGTTGATAGAATTGAGCAATCTGTGATGCACGTAGCCAAGGAGAACAAGCTCGATCTCCTTCACAAATTGATCACGGATCGCCAGATGTTTCGCGCTCTTGTATTCACACGGACAAAACACCGAGCACGAAAGGTGGCGAAGGTTCTCCTTAAGCGCCACGTGGACACGGACGCGATCCACGGCGATAAGGGTCAAGGTGCACGCAACAGAGCACTTGAGTCATTCAAGTCGGGCAAGATTCAAGTTCTTGTCGCAACAGATGTCGCGAGTCGCGGGATTGACGTCGATGACGTCACCCACGTGATCAACTTTGAGATTCCGAACGAACCTGAGACGTATGTCCATAGAATCGGTCGAACTGCACGGGCGGGCCAGGAGGGAGCGGCCATCTCTCTCGTCGACGAGACCGAAATGGCATACATCCGTGACATCGAGAAACTGCTCGGATCGACGATTCGAATCGATGCGGATCAACCGTATCACGAGAAACGGGGCCGTCGCCCGCACGACCCGCCGCGGCGTGCCGAACCGAGCGGACAGAGCAGACGCACCGCCGGGTCCAGGCCGTCCAAATCGTCCCGACCATCGCGGCACCGGCGAAACCATCGTTCTTGATCTTTCGACGTGCCAGGCCGGAGGCGAGGAAGCGTGGGCTTGCGAAGGACCAACTTACATAGGCCCGTTCGTCTTCCAACGCGCCTCGCGCTCCGGGTAGGTCAGTCCATCGCGCAGGTACTGCTCGTACCACTGAAGGGCGCACATCATGATCGAATGGGTATGGAAGTTGTCGCGGATCAGCTCGCGGATCTCCCTGATCGGAACGAGTTCGGCATCCAGCAGCTCATGCTCGTCGAGTGACTGTTCGCTTCGCCGTACTACGCCGCGGGCGAGATAGGTCCACGCCCGGTTTGTCATGATGGCGGGATTCGGGAAGGTGACACCAATGAGATCGAGGGAGTCCGCTCGATACCCGGTCTCCTCTTCAAACTCGCGGAGGGCAGCCGCCATCGGTTCCTCGCCCACGTCCACGACGCCACCGGGAAACTCAATCGTGATGCTCTGACTCGCATGCCGAAACTGACGCGCCATGACAAAGAGCTCTTCGCCCTGAAAGGAAACAGGGGCGACTACATTACACCACTCAGGAGCATCCACGATGGTGAAGTCGGCCTTCCGACCCCGTGCATCGCGCCGTCGACTCCGATAGATATCGTAGCCCCTGAATCCAATTACTTTGCGCCGAACCTTCTCGGTCCAGATCAGATGGTCGTCGTTCCCGGTGCTCACCCACGCACGATATCAGCCTCTATCAAACCCGTCACTCCGCACGATCAAATGCATACACGGGTTCCGGGCTCTCATGACGAGCAAAATCCGCCACCATCGCCTCGTCGTCGCGATGAACCGCAGTGGTTGCCGCGATCGCAAGCGGGCTCTGCTGATCGATGACGCCACCATTCGCCGCAAGACGGAACGTCCCGACGATCCGCCTCAGTTCGCCGGCCTGACCGGAGAGCTCCTCCGAAGCGGCCGCGCTCTCCTCGGCTTCCGCGGTGTTTGACTGCGTGACCTGGTCTACCTGCGATAGGCCCTGGCTAATTTGCTCAACCCCAAGCTGTTGCTCGCGGCTGGCCGCGGCGATCTCCTCAAGAACATCCGCGATTCGGGATGATCCATCGACGATCGCCTCGAACTGCTCCGACGTCTGGGTCGTCAGACCGCTTCCACGCTCAATTGCGGCGACGGATGCGTCCACGATGGACGTCGTCTCCTTGACCGCCTCCGCACTTCGCGCCGCGAGGTTCCTCACTTCCTCTGCGACAACCCCAAATCCCTTGCCATACTTCCCGGCGCGTGCAGCTTCAACGTTAGCATTCAAGGCAAGGAGATTGATCTGGAATGCGATGTCATCAATCACCTTCACGATCTTCCTCGTGGTAGCTGAGGATTCGGAGATCGTCTCCATGGCGTGCCGCAGCTCGTCCATTCTGTCCTGTCCTGCTTTTGCGTCCTCCGCACCCTTCGCGGAGAGCCGTTGTGCTTCATCTACATTCTCGCTCGATTGCTTCGCCTGCCCGGCGATCTCATTCACGCTCGCAGTGATCTCCTCCACCGAACTCGCCGACTCGGTCGCGCCCTGGGAGAGTGATTGGCTCGAACTCGCAATCTGCTCGGATCCTGCGCCCACCTGATCGGCGGCATTCTGTACGTCACGAAGAATACCGTTCAGTCCGGAGACCATCTTGGTCAGGCTCTTTCCAAGGCCATCCTCGTCGCTCGCAAGTCGAACATCGATCGAGAGGTCTCCACCGGCGACTGCTTCCAGGCACTCCGCCTTGTAGGCAAGCTCCTTGAGCATGTCGCGCAGAGCGTCGGCGAGCACACCAATCTCATCAGATTGGTCGATATCAAGATCGATGCCGAGTTCGCCGTTCGAGATCCTTCTCGCGAAACCGACCGCACGCACGATCGGCTTTGCGATCCGGCCGCTGAGGTAGAGCCAGACGATGACGGCGATCGCGGAGACAACTCCAATAGCAAGGAAGATGATCAACTGTCCACGATCGTTCGCCTCTGCAAGCGCGTCGACGCCACGCATAAACTCCTCGTTGTACGTACCCGCACCAATGATCCAGTCCCAGTCGGCAAAATAGGCGAAGTCAACCGTTTTGAGCCGAGGTTCGGCGTCTCCCGCGTTCTGCCACGGGTACGTCATCGAGCCGAACTGGCCGGATTCCAGTGTCACGGCCT
>JANQQY010000710.1 GCA_028284845.1 Spirochaetales bacterium | reverse complement strand
CTTCTGGAAGACGGCAAGCTCGACGAGGGAAAGAGGCTCGCGACAATGCTCGGACCAGTCCTCGAGAAGGTGCGAAACGCACCTGCGTTGGCACGGGGCGTACGAGCGGTCCTTGGTGCGATGATTGCTGTTCGCGAAGGAGATTATGCGGGCGGGATCGAGCTAGCCCAGTCCGTGATTCACGAGCGGGGCGGCAGCACGGAGACAAGGCTTCTTCTGATGAAGGAACTTGCCGCTGCGTACGTTGCCACGAATCAAGCCGGCACGGCCGTCGATTGGTACCAGCAGGCGCTGGCCACGCAGGCGCAGATGCACGAGGACTACATTGCGGCGTCGATCTCCGGTCCGGCACTCCAGGAGCAGATCGAACGCCTACGAAGCGAGTTTTACTCCGTTTCCGAAACGGCACGCAAGAGCGAGGCTCTCTTGAAGGCGATTCTGCCGCCCAGCGCATATGCGGAGTTCGCCCGTACTGGGGAGTGCCGGGCACGGCTCTATCACAGAACGGTCATATTCTACTCGGATTTCGCAGGGTTCACTGCGATCGCATCCGGTATGCATCCTGAGCAACTTGTTGATGTCTTGGGTGAACTCTTCCAGGAGTTCGATCGAATCATGATGTCGCACCGGTGTGAGCGAGTGGAGACGATCGGGGATGCGTATCTGGCGGTCGCCGGATTAGGAGACTCAGCGGGAGATCCGGATGCAAACCTCGCTGAGGAGATGGTACTTGCTGCGCTCGAGATTTCAGCCTACCTCGCGTCGCGAAATGCGGAGTTTCGGTCGCTTGGATCCCCGGAGTTCATGGCGCGCATCGGAGTGCATGCTGGTTCGATCGTGGGCGGGCTTGTTGGTGGGTCACGGCTTCGCTACGCGGTCTTTGGCGATACGGTTAACACCTCGCAACGGCTCGAAGCCGGTGGCAACCCCGGAACGGTAACCGTTTCGCAGACGATCGTGGATAGTCTTGTTCATTCAAAACGAGTCCGCTTTGAGAAACGAGAACCAATCTCAGCGAAGGGCAAGGGTGATCTTCTAGCCTGGGAAGCGAGATCCTACGATTCCTGAAAGTGATCTCGAAACCGATCGATCAACTCTACTCTGGATGTTATGCCCGTCTTCTTTCCTATCCGATAGACAAACGACTTGACCGTGCGCTCGTGGATACCCAATTCCTCGCCAATAATCCTGTTTGAACCACGGGTCATGATCAGCTTACGCAAGACGTCCAGTTCACGCTCCGTGAACTGAAATGTCGAGAGGTCGGAAGGCGGCTCACCTGAGCGTTCGGCCTCGAGCCGTGTCAGTTCTTCTTCCAGAAGTCGAACTCGCCGCTCGGACTCGAGAGCAGCGGACGAGATCTCGTCGAGTTCCGCGCGCGCATTTGTGAGTCGCGAAGCGATGGAGTCTCGCTCCTCCTGAGAGCGCTTTGTGGTCGACTCGAGCCGTTTGAGCTTGACGCGAAGCGAGGCGATCTCATCGTAGAAGGCGAAGTAGAGGAGGGCGAATCCTCCCGTGGCGACCGTGATATTGGCGAGAGCAGAGCCGATTGGTAGGCCGCCGGAGGCGAACCCAACGATTGCATCCGCCAACGAGAGGACGCCCATTATCCCAAATCCGGCGGAGGTCGTCGTTACGACACCTGCTCGCATCAGGAGCACAACTCCCAGCGCTGCCAGAAGCTTTCCTCCGAACGCCGATGGTTCTGACAGGTACGAGGAGATCACGCCAAGGGCCAACACTTGCACGCCTTGCCAGATCGCCACCTGTCTTCCGGAGCGGCTCGCCATCGTCGTATAGAGATTCACGATCAGGACGATCGCAGATGCGATAACAGCAGAGACGTTATAGAATGAAGCGCTCTCTGAAGCGAGTAAGTTGGAGGTCGTGGCGAATGTCGCAAGACCTCCAACCGCTGCAAGCGTGGCGCCCAGACGGAGCGTACCCGCCGACCCTACGCCGCTTGGTGCATCGTTCGTATCCATACCCTTTCCACTCTCCTATGGTGGGTGTGCCGTCCACCCACCGGCATACCTAGCCAATTGCGCTAGGCGACGGAATCCTTTTTGCTTATCACCTGAAGTTGCATGTCAACGAGAATTCGAGTGACGACACTCGAATGCTCCTTCAACTCGATCAACGCGGACTGCACACCGTCGTCCCCGGACTCAAGCATTCCCGCAATCGTTCGGAGTGTTGCATGAAGATCCGCATGGGACTCAACGAGTCTCTCGAATTCCGGATGAGATCGAAACGGTATCGATCTGTCGCCGTCGATCCACTTCCCAAGTTGGCATGCGTGCTCGTCGCTCAGGTCTGCAGATCGAATCGTCTCCTCACCCCTCAGGCTCTTGTGGACTCGTTCGACCCAGCGTTTGTGATCAATGACACGAGCGATCAGTTCGGCGGCCTCAGAGTCCAGGATGTCCGAGTCGTCCAGGACGTACTCCTCAACTGAGCGGACGAGCTCGTCCGCGGCCGCAGAGTTCATCCCGTTGATGTTGCTGATTTCCTTTTGCGCGTCGCTGCTCAGCCGCACACCCTTGCGGATGAAGGCGTATCGTTCGTTCACCTCGCGTGCCGCCGATCGAACTGCGTCTGCGAGCGAGGTCAGATGACTCGCGCCCGTTCCGATTTCGTCTGCCGCCTGCTGAATCGATTGGGACGAGTCGGAGACGCTTCCCATTGCGCGAACGATCTCCTCGCTTCCCGTGTTGATCTCTGTTGTCGCCGCCGCGATCTCGTTGAATGCGCGAACGAATCGGGTTACTGCTTCACTCGTTGATGCAACGCCCTCGCTCGCACGACCGGATGCTGTGGTGGCCTCTTCCACGACATCCGCGATGCCGCCCAGCACGTCTCCAATGGTCGATGCCTTGTCAGCAGTCGACTCCGCGAGCTTTCTGATCTCATCAGCCACGACTGCGAATCCGCGTCCTTGGTCGCCGGCGTGCGCGGCTTCGATGGTCGCGTTCAGGGCAAGGAGGTTTGTCTGGCTCGATATCTCGCTGATCACGCCGGCGATCTCTCTGAGTTCTTTTGCTTGAGCCGCAATGCGCGAAACCGCGCCTGAAACGCTGTCGATATCATCGCCGTTCCGCTCTGTGATTGAGACCAGCGACTCAGCTTCCGTCCGCGTGTTGTCCGCCGTCCCTT
>JANQQY010000705.1 GCA_028284845.1 Spirochaetales bacterium | reverse complement strand
TTTGAGCTCGCGATCAGCGTGATCCTTTCGGCCCAGACGACGGACAACCAGGTCAACCAGGTTACTCCCGAACTCTTCTCCACCTACCCGACTCCTATGGCCCTCGCCGGTGCCGAGCAGTCGGACGTCGAGCGAATCATTCACAGCACCGGCTTCTACAGGAACAAGGCGAAGAACATCATTGCCGCCGCCAAGGCGATCCATGAAGAGTTCGCCGATGAGCTTCCGGCGACCATCGACGAGCTTGTAACCATTCCTGGAATGGGACGAAAGAGCGCAAACGTCATCATTGGTGTGGTCCACAAGCAGCCGTCAATCGTCGCGGACACGCATCTCATGCGGGTCTCGAATCGGATTGGAATCGTTCAGGGTAAGAACCCGGTGAAGCTCGAGCGCGAGCTTCGAGAGATCATCCCGGTGGGAATGCAGACCGACTACTCGATGGGGGTAAATCTGCACGGCCGGTACCGATGCTTCGCCCGAACGCCTGACTGTCCGTCGTGTGAGATTCGCGAGCTCTGCCTCTGGGACGAGAAGCGGGAGTAGGGATCGCGGCGGCTCGTGCTTGACCGACTCAGGGGATCGCGGCGTGGAAGTCGGCGATCGTTTTGAACCCGGCGTTTTCCGCGTACTCCCTGATTCCATCCCCAACTCCCGGAGCTACCCAGGGGTCCACGAAATTCGCGGTGCCCACTTGAATCGCGCTTGCACCGGCGAGCAGATACTGGATCGCGTCTCCAGCGCTCATGATTCCACCCATGCCTATCACGGGAATGTGCACCGCACGAGCGACTCGGTAGGTCGCCGCGACACCAATGGGCAGGATCGCCGGACCGCTGAGACCGCCGGTGCCGGCGGGCAGCACCGTCTTTTTCTCCCTGATGTCGATCGCCATGCCAATGACAGTGTTGATACAACTCACCGCATCAGCGCCGCCCGCTTCTGCCGCGCGAGCGATCTCCGCGATGCTGGTCACGTTTGGCGTGAGCTTCACCACTACCGGTCTATTTGTAGCGGCACGTACGAGCTGTGTCGTGCGCTCGACCTGTGCCGGGACCGTCCCCAGCGAGACGCCGCCGGCCTTCACATTGGGGCATGAGACGTTGATCTCATAGCCCCAGAGCAACTCTCTCGTGTCTGCTGTCTCAAGACCGGCGACAACCTCGGCGTACTCCTCAGGGAAGTCGGCGGCGACGTTCGCGATGACGGCGCACGGAAGCGCTTCAAAGCGTGGGAGTTTCTCTGAGATGAATTGATCGAGTCCGACGTTCGCGAGCCCTATGCTGTTGATCAATCCGGCCGGAGTCTCGACGATCCGGGGCGTTGGGTTCCCGCTTCGTGGGCGAATGGTAACCGCCTTGGTGTAGAGAGCACCGATGCCGGTGAGGTCGAGGTGCTCTTCGTACTCGCTCCCGTATCCATAGGTGCCGGACGCGACCCCCACGGGGTTGCTCAAACTCTTTCCGCCAATGCGGCATCCAAGATCGATCACCAGGCAATCTCCCTGGAATCGAATACCGGTCCCTCCGTACAGACTCGTTTGTAGAGAGTGCCGTCATTTGAGCCGCGATCTCGACCTGCGACTTCCACCACACATCCCATGCACGCCCCAACAGCGCAACCCATCATCTGTTCCATCGAGACCCACGCCGTGATACTGCGCTCTGCACAGACATCATGACCCGCTCGGAGCATACCGTGCGGACCGCAGAGGTAGACTTCCTGTGCTCCGCCATACGAGTCGAGTTCGGCCGCCAGCGCCTCGATTGAACTCCCGGCTCTTCCTGCGCTCCCGTCGTCTGTGGTGCGTACAACATCGACCTCATCCCCGAGTTCGACCTTGGGCAGCCCGCTCTGCGTACGAGCCCCAATCACGACCAGTGGCCGAACGCCCGCGCCGCTCTCCTGAAGGTGATGCGCCAGGAGCACGATCGGACCAATACCGACCCCGCCGGCAACCAGGACTGCACGGGCGGAGGCGCTTGGCATCGGAAAACCCCGGCCAAGTGGTCCCATCATATCGATCGTCGTCCCTCGCTCCATCGCGGCCAGCTCTCGCGTCGCCGGGCCGCGCTTCCAGTAGATCATTCGCGCCCGGCCGGGTGTCCACTCGGAAACACCAAACGGTCGGCGGAGGAGCGGTACCGTCGTCGCGCCGGTGCGAATGGTCACAAACTGGCCCGGTTCCGGCTGTGCGATCGCATCCGGTCAGGTGAACTCCAGT